>QHWK01000422.1 GCA_003223775.1 Acidobacteriota bacterium | reverse complement strand
CGATCTGGTGAAGAGCCAGGTGAAGAAGCTGCGGCAGAGCGGGTCGCCGGAAGTGGCGTTTCGCGTCGCGGTGAAGGACGGAAAAGTGAGCTTTACGGCGCGGGCGTTGAAGGGCGTCGACGACTAGATGGCTGATGGCTGATGGCTGATGGCTGATGGCGGATGGCGGATGGCGGATGGCGGATGGCGGATGGCGGATTGCGAATGGCTGATGGCGAGAGCCTCGAGCCCTCAGCCACCAGCCATGACAAGGTTCTAGATCTTGGTGACGTTGCCGGCCTGCGGGCCCTTGGGACCGTCAACGATCTCGAACTCCACCGCCTGGCCCTCCTCGAGCGAGCGGAAGCCGTCGCCCTGAATGGCCGAGTAGTGCACGAAGACGTCGCTGCCTCCGTCGCGCTCGATGAACCCGTAGCCTTTGGCGTTGTTGAACCACTTGACCTTGCCTGTGATACGCATCGTTCTTCTTCCCTGCTTGGGCGTCGCAAAGATAATACTGGAATTCCGTCAATATGCCAAGAGCGCTAGTGAGCGTCTATGACAAAACGAGCATTATCGAGCTCGGGCGCGATCTTTCGCGCCGCGGCTTCGAGCTCGTGTCCACGGACGGCACGGCGCGCGCGCTGGCCGACGCGGGCCTCGCCGTGACGGGCGTCTCCGATCTCACCGGCTTCCCCGAGATGATGGACGGCCGCGTGAAGACGCTGCATCCGGCGCTGCACGGCGGCATCCTCGCGCGCCGCGACCGCGCCGACGATCTCGCCGCGC
Source organism: Acidobacteriota bacterium (assembly GCA_003223775.1). Lineage (GTDB taxonomy): Bacteria > Acidobacteriota > Vicinamibacteria > Vicinamibacterales > CAVVIG01 > QHWK01. The sequence continues at coordinate 3,585 of QHWK01000422.1, read as the reverse complement.
TCGAGCGCCACGGCATCGGGCTGGTCGACCTCGTCGTCGTGAACCTGTATCCGTTTCTCGAGACGGCGCGGAAGCCGGGCGTCGCCTTCGACGAGCTGATCGAGCAGATCGACATCGGCGGACCGTCGCTCGTGCGCGCGGCCGCGAAGAACTTCCGCGGCGTCCTCGTCGTCGTCGATCCGCGGCGCTACGGCGAGCTCGTCGAGCAGCTCGATCGCGACGGCGGGCCGACGCTCGAGTTCCGCTTCGCGCTGGCGCAGGACGCGTTCGCGCACACGGGGCAGTACGACATCGCGATCGCGTCGACGCTCTACGACTACGCCGTGCGCGCCGACAAGGTCGTCGTCGAGCCGCGGCCGCGCGATCCGATTCCTGGTGGCCTCGGCTTTCAACTGAGCAAGCTCCGTGATCTGCGGTACGGCGAGAATCCGCATCAGAAGGCGGCGCTGTTCGAGGGATTCTTCGAGCGCTTCACGCCCTGGGAGATGCTGCAGGGAAAAGAGCTGTCGTATACGAACCTGCTGGATCTCGACGCCGCGGCGCGCGTCGCGCTCGAGTTCGCCGAGCCGGCGGCGGTCGTCGTCAAGCACACGAACCCGTGCGGCGTCGCGACCGGAGCGTCGGCTGCCGACGCCTACGTGCGCGCGCGCGAGGCCGACAGCGTCGCCGCGTACGGCGGGATCGCCGCGATCGACCGGCCGATCGACGCCGCGTGCGCTGAAGCGCTCGTGTCGACCTTCATCGAAGCCGTCATCGCGCCCGCGGTGGACGCCGGCGCGCGGCCGATTCTCGCGCGCAAGGCGAACATGCGCGTGGTGGTCGCCGATTTCGAGCGGCTGGCCACCGATCATCCCGGCCACGACGGCGAAGAGCTGCGATCGACGCTGGCCGGCGTTCTCGTGCAGCAGCGCGACCGCGTGATCGAGGCGCGGGAGCCGTGGCGCGCGGCCGCGCTGCCCGACGGCGTCCGCGTCGTCACGAAGCGTCAGCCGACGGCCGAGGAATGGGACGCGCTGCGATTCGCCTGGCGCGTGTGCGCGCACGTGAAATCGAACGCCGTCGTCTTCACCGACGCGCAGCGCACGCTCGCCATCGGCGCGGGGCAGATGAGCCGCGTCGATGCCGTGCGCGTCGCCGTGATGAAGGCGTTCTCGGCGTCCCGATCGCTCGCCGGGTCGGCGGCGGCGTCCGACGCGTTCTTCCCGTTCCGGGACGGCGTCGACGCGATCGCCGACGCCGGCGCGACAGCCGTCGTCCACCCGGGCGGATCGGTGCGCGACGCGGAAGTCATCGCGGCCGCCGACGAGCGCGGGCTCGCGATGGTCGTCACCGGCCGCCGGCATTTCCGGCATTGAGGACGAGATGACGCAGCGTGATGCGTGGCAGTGGGCCCTCGTCGGTGCCGTAGTGCTCGGCATCTTCGCGCACTCGTTCCTCCCACGCTACGAGTGGCGTGCGGTGAACCCCGGCGGCACGGCGGTGATCGTCTACGATCGATGGACGGGTCGATTCCAGCGCGCGGAATACGACGCCGCGGGCAAGGTGAAGGCGATGGATGTCTTCACGCCGTTCTAGCGCATCCGCGGCGCAGCTACGGCGCGAACACGCGCGACGTCGCGAACGACAGATCGGTCAACGTCGGCGACCCCACCGTCGCGCGATCGTCCGCAGCGATCGTGAGCTCGTACGCCGAACCGCGGAGCACGTAAATCTCGAGCAGGTTCCTGGCGGGATCGACGATCCAGTACTCGGGGACTCCGAACCGCACGAGCAGATCCATCTTGCGCCCGCGGTCGCGCGCCTCGGTGCTCGGCGACACCACTTCCACGGCCAGGTCGGGCACGGCGCGTCCCGCGTCCCAGTCGTGCAGCAGATGCCGCCGCTCCGGCTTGAAGTAGACGACGTCGGGCTGCACGACGTTGTGCTCGGAGAACACGATGTCGAAGGGCGCGGGCACCATCAAACCACCGGCTCGCTCTTCGTAATCGCGCAGCACGTCCATCAGATGAGACGCCACCCGCTGATGGCGCAGAAACGGAGCGGGCACCTCGATCACCTCGCCGTCGTACAGCTCGTACCGCCGGCCGTCGTCCGGCCACTGCTGCAGTTCGGCGTAGGTGACGCGTGAATCCGCCGCCTTCATGAACCGCATTTTACATCGTCTATGCGAGTGACATGCCGTCGGGTGTCCGCGCGGATTTCCGAACAAAAACGCTGAGCCGTGCTTGATTCGTTGCAGAAAATACGATCGCTGCCGCACCGAGGCGTGGCAGAATCTGCGCGACTAAAGGAGTCGAACCATGAAGCTGACGCGATTGCTGTACGCGAGCGCGCTGGCGGTGGGCGTCGCGGTGATGCTCGCGGCCGCGCCTGCCACGATGACGGCGGATCCCCAGGGCGGCGACGCCGTGCGCGTGGACCCCGACGATGTCGGCGGCGTCGTCTCGGGCGCGAACGGACCGGAGGCCGGCGTCTGGGTGATTGCCGAGACGAAGGATCTGCCGACGAAGTTCGTGAAGATCGTCGTGACCGACGATCGCGGGCGCTATCTGCTGCCCGACCTGCCGAAGGCGAACTACGACGTCTGGGTGCGCGGCTATGGCCTCGTCGATTCCGCCAGGGTGAAGGCGGCGCCGGGCAAGGCCGTCAACCTCACTGCCACCAAGGCGCCGAATCCGCGCGCGGCCGCCCAGTACTATCCGGCGGGCTTCTGGTTCTCGATGATCAAGGTCCCCGAGAAGGGCGACTTTCCCGGCAACGCGCCGGGCGGCAACGGGATCAACCCGAGCATCAAGAGCCAGGCCGACTGGATCCAGCGGATGAAATCCGGCGGCTGCACGGCGTGCCATCAGCTCGGCACGAAAGGGACGCGCGAGATTCCGAAGGAGCTCGGCACGTTCCACAGCTCGATCGAGGCGTGGGACCGGCGCATCCAGTCGGGCCAGGCGGGCGCGCAGATGAGCGGCGGCCTCAACGCGCTCGGGCGCGAGCGCGCGCTGGCGATGTTCGGCGACTGGACCGATCGCATCGCCGCCGGCGAGTTGCCGCCGGCGCCGCCGCGCCCGCAGGGGATCGAGCGCAACGTCGTCATCTCGCAGTGGGACTGGGCGGATCCGAAGGCGTACCTGCACGACGAGGTCTCGACCGATCGCCGCAACCCGACCGTGAACGCGAACGGGTTGATTTACGGATCGCTCGAATTGAGCGCCGACTATCTGCCGGTGCTCGATCCGGCGCGCAACGCGATCTCGCAGGTGAAGCTCACCGTGCGCGATCCGAACACGCCGCGCACGCCGACCACGATGCCGCAGCCGTCGCCGTACTGGGGCGAGGAGCCGATCTGGACGAGCCGCAACAACGTCCACAACCCGATGTTCGACGAGAAGGGCCGCGTGTGGATCACCTCCGCGGTGCGGCCGGCGTCGAACCCCGATTTCTGCAAGGACGGCTCGAGCAATCCGTCGGCGAAGCTGTATCCGCTGCAGACCGCGGGGCGCCATCTCGCGATGTACGACCCGAAGAGCGGCGAGATCGCGCACGTCTCGACGTGCTTCGGCACGCATCACCTGATGTTCGCGGAGGACG
>QHWK01000421.1 GCA_003223775.1 Acidobacteriota bacterium | reverse complement strand
CGCGGAACGCGGCCGCCGGCGAAACGAGCGCGCGCGCGTCCGGCGACACGGGCATCGCGTCACCCAACCGACTGCGGCTTCGCCGGCCGGCGCACCATCGTGTCCATCAGCCGATCAAGGGTCGCCGCCGGATCGCCCGTGCGCCCGGTGTGGACCGCCGACATCTGGATCACCGTGCTGCGCGGCGACACGAGCCAGTGAAAGCGGTTGCGCTGCGGCAGCTCGCCGATCGGGCCGGCGTCCGGACCGCCGCGGCAGACGAGCGGGATGGTCGCGAGATGTTCCCGGACCGCGTCCAGATCGAGCGCCTCGTCGAGCGCGCGGAGGCGCGCCTCATCGAGCTCGATGCCCGCCTCGAGGAAGTCGAGCGCCGGGCACGACAGCACGATGCCGACGTTGATCAGCTCGCCGCGCTCGACGCGCGGGACGACGCGCACGATCGCGTAGTCGTAGGTGTGCTCAGCGGACACGCACCGCCTCCTCGACGAACGCGCGCCGGCGCGCGAGTCGATCGCGCAGGTACCGGCCGTAGGCCGCACGGTGCCGCGCCGCCTCGCCCGCCGGTCCGTCGTCGGCCAGCCAGCCGTCCGGAATCATCACGACGATCGCGTCGACCTTATCCGGCGGCAGCGCGCGCGCCATCGCGGCGTCTACCTCTTCGAGCCGCGTCGCGCGGTGCCGCAGCACGTGCTGCGTGATCAGCGGGAACGGGTCCGCCGCGCGATCCGGTCCGTCGATCCAGCCGGGCGCGTGGTGGAAGTAGAGGCTCGCGCCGTGATCGATGAGCCACACGCGCCGGTGCCACACGAGCAGGTTCGGGTTGCGCGGCGTGCGATCGACGTTGCTCACGAACGCGTCGAACCAGACGATGCGCGAGGCGACGTCGGCGTCGGGCTTGTTCACGAGCGGATCGAACATCACCGAGCCGGGCAGGTAGTCGAGCGCGAGATTGAGGCCGGCGCTCGATGTGATCAGCGCGAAGATCTCCGGGTCGGGCTCCGTGCGCGCGAGATCCGGGTCGAGCTCGGCGAAGACGATGTCCGGCACCGGGAGGTCGAGCGCGCGCGCGAGCTCGCCGCACACCAGCTCCGCCACCAGCGCCCGCGCGCCCTGGCCGGCGCCGCGGAATTTCAGCACGTACAAGCCGAGGTCGTCGGCTTCGACGCTTACGCGCCGAGCTGCCATCGCTTCACCGCGTCGAACGGGTGAATCAGCATCAGGATGTTCAAGGTGAGATTATCGCGGATCACCGCCGCGACGACGACCTCCAGAACGACGACGAGCCCGAGGCTGGCCCGGACCCGCGCGCGCCGCGCGATCCAGAAGCCGAGCGTCATCGCGAGGATGTCCGACATCGAGTTGACGATGCTGTCGCCGTAGTAGTCGAGGGAGATCGTGGCCGCGCGGTAGCGATTGATGATGAACGGCGTGTTCTCGAAGATTTCCCACGACGCCTCGAGGAGCAGCGCGGCGACCAGGCGGACGTCGGCGGGCGCGCGGCGCGCCACCAGCCACAGCAGGAAGTAGAACCCGATGCCGTGGATGATGTGCGAGAAGGTGTACCAGTCGGTGATGTGCTGCGAGTTCTCGGAGCTGCTGACGATGCCGTGCCAGAGCTTGACGTAGCCGCAGCGGCAGATCGGAACGCGGCCCATCGAGAACTCGATCGCCGCGGCGGCGACGATGACGCCGGCGCATGCGGCGAGCGTCCACCTGCGCGGCATCACGGCGCGCGCTTCAGGAGCTTCTCCGCGTTGCCCCGGTAGATCTGCGCCTTCTGCGCGTCGGGCAGGCCAAGCGCTTCGACGCACCGGATCGTCTCGCGCGCGTACAGGCCCGGCGTCGGCTCGAACGGCATGTCGGAGGCGAAGACCACGCGATCGACGCCGAAGAAATCGAATCCGCACCTGGTCGCCGGCGCCGCGCCGAAGAGCGCCGTGTCCGCGTAGAACTGGCGGAAGTAGTCGATCGGCCGCTTCTTCATCGACTTCAGGAGGGCCGTGTAGTCCATATCGGATGTCCGCGTGCCGAGCTGATCCCAGCCGTAGCCGACCCGGCCTTCGAAGTACGGAATCATGCCGCCCATGTGGTGGGTGATCAGCTTGAGCGTCGGGAACCTGTCGAGGTACCCGGAAAACACGAGCCGCGCCATCGCGACGCTCGTTTCGTACGGCCAGCCGAAGGTCCACCAGATTTCGTACTGCGATCGCGTCTCGGTCCGATAGTCGCTGAAGTCGGCGCCGCGGGCCGGATGCATCCAGATCGGGATATCGCGGCGCACGGCCTCCTCGAAGAGCGGCAGGAGCTCCGGCGCGTCGAGCGGCTTGCCGGCGGCGTTCGTGTACACCTGCACGCCGAAGGCGCCGAGCTGATCGATCGCGCGACGCATCTCGGCGAGCGCCGCGTCGGGATTGTTCATCGGCAGCGCGGCGACGAAGCCGAAGAACCGATCGTGGCGCCGAACGAGCTCCGCCAGCCCGTCGTTGGCCTCTTCGGCGAGCTGCGGCGAACGATCGGGGCCGGCGATCGTCTCGAGCGGCGGCAGCGGCAGGCTGATCACCTGCACGTAGTCGCCGAACTCGTCGAGAATCTTCAGGCGCGCGTCGACGTCGACGATCGTGCGGATGTTCGCGACCCGCTTGCCGATGTCCCTGCCGCTCCCGCCGTGGTCGATGTACTTCTCGAAGAACCGCTTGGGAAAGATGTGGTTGAAGAGATCGATTTTCATGCGTCTTTCCGCGTGCCGGCGCCCGCGGCGTACGCCGCGGCCGTCGCAATCAGCGCCGGCGCCGACGCCGCCCAGAACACGCGCCGCGCGTCGCCTGCGTAGGAGAGGAGAAAGCCGCCAAGAATGGGCCCGAGGATCGAGCCGACGCGTCCCACGCCGAGCGCCCACCCGACGCCGGTGGAGCGGATCGGCGTCGGATAGAAGTCGGCGGCCAGCGCGTTCGACATCGTCTGTCCGCCGATGACGCCGAGCCCCGCGGCGAACACGCTGACGATCAGCAGCGGAATCGACGCCCCCGCTTCGCCAATCAGCCAGATGAAGATGGACGCGGCAAGATAGGTCGCCGCCAGCAGACGGAACGACACGCGCGGGCCGAAGATGCCGGCGAGCAGCAGCGATCCCAGGAGGCCGCCGATCTGGAAGAGCGACGTGATCAGGCTCGCGGTCTCGATGTCGAGGCCCGCGTCGTGCATCACCATCGGCAGCCAGTTGTTCAGGAACCACAGGTTCAGCAGGTTCATGAAGAACATCGTCCACACGAGCAGCGTGACGCCCGCGCGACCGTCCGCGAAGAGCTGCGGCACGGACGACGCGCGCGCGCGATGCTCCACTTCTCCGGCGGCGACCTCGTCCGGCACCACGGCAGACGGCGCAATCCGGGAGAGATAGAGGCGCACGCGGCGCTGCGGCGCGCGCGTGAGGACGAGGAATCGAATCGATTCCGGGAGCAGGCCGATCAGGACGATCGCGAAGAGGATCGGCGCCGAGCCGCCGACGACGAACACCGCCTGCCAGCCGAATTGCCGGACGACGGCCGCGGCGACCCACCCGGCGCAGGCGGCGCCGAACGAGAAGCCGCAGAACATCGTCATCACGGCGGCGTTGCGGGACCGCGCCGGCATGTATTCGGAGGTGAGCGCGATGGCGTTGGGCATCGCGCCGCCCATGCCGAGTCCTGTCATGGCGCGAAACGCCGTCAGCTGCGCGATCGACGCCGCCGTGCTGGTCAGGAGCGACCCGGCGCCGAACGCGAGCACGCACGAGATGAGCACGGGCTTGCGTCCGAAGCGGTCGGCGAGCGGGCCGCAGACGAGCGCGCCGATCATCATGCCGAACGTGCCGCTCGAGATCACGGCGCCGAGCGCGACGCGCGGGATGTGGAGGTCGGCGCTCAGCGCGGGCGCGACGAAGCCCATCACCTGCGCGTCGAAGCCATCGATGAACACGATCGCGGCGCAGAGGCCGGCGACGAGAAGCTGATAGCGGCCGAGCGGATGATCGTCGATGAACGCGCGCACGTCGACCGGCGCGGCGGGCGCGGTCGATCCCACGTTCTTGCTGTCTCCGGCGGCGGTCAGCACGACTCGATCCCCGGCGCCAGCGGGAAAGCCTTCGGCATGCGTCGCATTGCGCCTAGTGTATTCATGATTGCCGGGGGCGGGAATCGAACCCGCACGCCGCTTGCGCGACCCAGGATTTTAAGTCCTGTGCGTCTGCCAGTTCCGCCACCCCGGCATGTGGCTCAGTGCGTTGGACTTGCAGATTCTACAGGAAGGGTCTGATCGGGCGATCCTGAAAAAACTTGCAAGGTTGTCCACCGTCGATCGGCTTCACGCGGTCGCTCTTCAGGTCGTCGTACCGCGAGCCGAAGATCTCCCGCAGTTCAGCGAGATCCTCCGCCAGATCGTTCAGCTTCTTCGCCAGTTCGGATTGACGTACGGGTTTCCACGCGGTCGGGCAAGCCGTATTGCGCGGGTATAATCGAGCCGTGGCGAATACGTTCGACCGCATCACGCAGAATCCGAATGTGCTGGCAGGCCGCGCGACGATCCGCGGGCTCCGCATCTCGGTTTCCCACGTTGTCAACCTGGTCGCAAACGGGATGACGCCAGTGCAGATCGTCGCGGATCTTCACGACCTCGAAGAGGAAGACGTCCGGCAGGCACTCGCCTACGCCGCCGCATTGGCCCAGGACGAACTCCACACGCTTCGCGCGTGAGCGATGCGGTTCCTCGCCGACGCGGGGCTTTCGCCTCCGACCGTCGATTTTCTGATTGAGCTCGGCCACGAGGCGATTCACGTACGAACGCTTGGCCTACAACGCGCACCAGACCTCGACATCGTGGCACGCGCCAGCGCCGATTCGAGCGTTGTGCTCACGTTCGATCTCGACTTCGGCGATGTGCTCGCGCTCGGCGTCCTGGACAAACCGAGCGTGATCATTTTTCGCCTATCCGATGAGCGACCACAGTCGGTGAATCGCCGGCTGTCGGAAGTCGTCTCTGATCGTTCCAGAGAGCTGGAATCTGGCGCGCTGATTCTCGTTGAGGACACGCGGTACCGTGTTCGGAAATTGCCGCCTCTAACGTCTCTTCCAGTTCCGCCACCCCCGCACGTCGGTGGCGCTCCTAGTATCGCTTGTTCGCTTCGGGTTGAGGTCCAACCTCATTAGCAGCGCGACACGATGCGTGGCAGAATCCCCGCCGTCACGCGCGCCGGGGGACGGATGCAGCCGCCGCTTACCGAACGATTCGCTCGCCTTCGCGAGCTGTGCGCCGCGCTCGACGCCGCGCGGCCCGACGACTTCGCCGCGATCACGCTGCACGCCGAAGCGTTGAGCCACGAGGCGGGGCTCGTCGCCGCAGACGCGGCCGAGGCCGCGCGCGCCGGCCGCCCCACTCTCCGCTTGACGAAGCCCCCGCTCAGGTCGGAGGATACAGGCGAACCGTCCACCTGACATCCGGCTGGCTGCCGTTTCGGTGTCGGCCAGTGAACAGCCCGCATCGAGGAGACCATGCCGAAGGTACCGGCGAAGACGGCCCGCTGCCCTCACTGCCACTCGCCGCGGGTCGTCCGCCTGCCGCACGCCAGCGACGCGTCGACGGAAACCGACTACTACCGCTGCGGCTCGTGCGGCCACATCTGGACCGTCCCGAAGGAGAACGTCGGCAAACAGCGCGTCGCCTGAACGAACCGGGAACCAGCCGAGAACCGAGAGCCCCGCAAGACATTGGGTCGGCTCGAATCGATCAACGTCTCCCGCGGCGGCGTCCCGAAGCAGAGCGTCTTCGAGGCCTGGATCGGCGCGGGCGGCGTGGACGGCGACCGCCAGCGCGACCGCCGCTCCCACGGCGGCCCCGATCGCGCGGTCGTGATTTTCTCGCTGGACGTGATCCGCGCGCTGCAGCGTGAAGGGCATCCGATCGCGATCGGCACGGCCGGCGAGAACCTCACCGTGTCCGGCATCGAGTGGACGCTGGTCGCGCCCGGCGCGGAGATCGCGATTGGCGACGTGCGCGTGCAGATCACCAAGTACGCGAGCCCCTGCTACAAGATCAACGGATCGTTCGCCGGCGGCGATTCCTCGCGCATCGCCGAGGCGCTTCATCCCGGCTGGAGCCGCGTCTGCGCGCGCGTCATCGCCGAAGGGCTCGTGCGGATGGGCGATACGGTCGAGCTGCGCACGCCCTGAACCTCGGCATCACTCCTGCAGTCGAGCACGCGTCGGCGGGAATTTCACCGATTCTCGGAACGCGGTTTCCAACGGAGCGTCGTGCATGGCGCAAATCCTCACTGTCCTTGCCGTTCTAGGCATCGGCGTTTACCTGCTCCGGCGAGTCAGTGGCCGCCTCTTCGATCGCTCCGGGATCGAAATCACGCTGCGGCTCGATCGCTCGGCGCCGGGTGCCCACCTCATCTGGCACATCGGCAACACGGGCCCGAAGACGATTACGCTGGACAAGCTCATCGTGCACACGCCGCAGGGCGACGTCATCGACCTCCTGGCGCGCGGGCTGCCGAAAGCCATCGTCCCGCCGGGGCACGCCGTCGTCGCAACCGACGTAGACTGGACGCTGCTCGCGGCGAAATCGATCGCCGTCATCGACTCGGCCGGCCACGAGCACGCGGCATCGCGGCGCCAGCTGATCGAGATCCAGGATCGGCTCCGGCAGCTGATCGATCGCCGCGTCTACACGGCGTCGGCGCGCGACTTCCTCACCGGCGCGGCCGATCTCGCGTTCGGCGTCGTGATCCTCGGGCTCGGCTTCTTCATGCTGATGTGGGTGATTGCCACCGGTTGACGGAGAGACGCCATGGCTGACGTGCGGCGGGAAGAGAAGCAGATCAAGAAGGACCAGCAGGGTGTACGCGACGTGCAGGAGGAGATCGCCGAGGAGATCCGCGACGGCCGCGACTCGCAGCCCATCGTGAAGAACCCGAATCGCGATCGGGCGCGAGGCGACTGGGACCGCACGGGCGATCACCACGACGCCGAATAGGCCGGGCGGGTCTGGCAGGCCGGGCGGGGCTGGCAGGTCGGGCGGGTCTGGCAGGTCAGGTGGGTAAAATGGGTCGCAGAGGTCACTGAGGAATAATCGGACCTACCTGACCACACGACCCACCCGACCATTCAGTGCACGGTCGGCGACGGGGCCGCGAGGACACGCTCGATCATCGCTTCGAGCGCGCCCTAGTCGACGTCGAACGGGCCGGCGATCGCGGCGCCGAGCGTAATCTCGATCGCGATCACCACGCCGCCTTCGTCGTACGGGTTCACGATCCAGCTCAACCCGCGCAGCACGATGGGGCGATCCGCTTCGCCCGGCCGCT
>QHWK01000420.1 GCA_003223775.1 Acidobacteriota bacterium | reverse complement strand
GTCGAGCGCCGTCTCGATCGCCTCGTCCAGCAGGCGGACCGAGTAGTTGCGCTCGAGGCGCGGGCGCAGGTTGTAGAGGATGCGCCGCGTCTCCTCGATCGTCGGCTCGCACACGGTGACGCACCGGAAGCGCCGCGCGAGCGCCTCGTCCTCCTGGATGTACTCCTTGTACTCGCTGAGGGTCGTCGCGGCGATCATCCGGATCTCGCCGCGCGCGAGCACCGACTTGAAGATGTTGGCGGCGTCCGACGGCGCGCCGAGCGCCGATCCCGCGCCCACCATCGTGTGCGCCTCGTCGACGAACAGGATCAGGTTCGGCCGCTCCTTCAGCTCGCGGATCACGTTCTGGATGCGATCCTCGAACATGCCGCGCAGCATCGTGCCGGCGACCATCGTGTTCATCTGCAGGTTGACCACCTGGCAGTCGCGCAGCCGCACCGGCACCGTCTCCGGCTCGAACTCGATCCGCCGCGCGAGCCCTTCCGCGATGGCCGTCTTGCCGACGCCCGGCTCGCCAATGAGCATCACCGAATTGGCGCGCTCGCGGTGGCAGAGGATCTCGAGAACCTGCTGTATCTCTTTGTCCCTGCCGAAGACCGGCGGGAGCTTGTCCTGGCGCGCGAGCAGGTTCAGGTTCGTCGCGAAGTGCTTGAGGAACGGCGGCAGCTCGAAGCGCTTCTTCAAGCGCTCTTCGCGCAGCTCCATGTCGCGCATCCGCGTGTTCAGCCGCGACACGAGCACTTCTGGCTCGACGCCGTGGCGCCGCAGAATCGAGACTGGCACACCCTGCGTCTCCTCGAAGACAGCAGAAAAGAGGTCGGCGGCTTCGATCGTCTGGCGGCCGGCGCGGCTGGCGTGATGGAGCGCGAGCTTGAAGACGAGCTTCGTCGCCGGCGAGACGCGCAGATCGCGGCCCGCGAACGACGGCATCATGTGCAGGTGCTCCTCGATCGCCTGCAGAATCGTGTGCGGGTTCAGCTCGACGTCCCGCATCACCTCCGCGAACATGTCCCACTCGACCTGTGCGAAGGCCAGAAAAATATGTTCGTTGGTCAGCAGCGCATGCTCGCGTCGGCGCGCCTCTTCAATCGCGCGGTCGACGATTCGCTGCGCTGTTTCGCCAATCTTGCTCGGTGAGATGTCGAGGTCGTCTACGTGCACCGTTCTGCCTCCGTCCTGGTACCGGGAGGCAGCAAGACGTCTGCCAGCGCTCGACCGTGGTTTGGCGGCCACACTCGAACAGAAAAATGGATGGACGGGCAGCTGATCCGACGGCTGCCCCAAGCCGACCCGGCGTTAGGACCGGTGCTCCAACAACGCCTGAATTCGTTGTTCCGTCGGGGGATGCGTGCTGAAAAGACCGCTCAGACCCTGCACGCTGAACGGCTTGATGATGAACATGTGCGCAGTCGCCGGGTTGGCATCGAGCGGCACCTGGCGCGAGGCCGCTTCGATTTTGCGAAGCGCGCTGACGAGACCGTTCGGCGTGCCCACAATGTCGGCCCCGCCCGCGTCGGCGTCGAACTCGCGCGAGCGGGAGATCGCCGCCTGGATCACCGCGGCCGCAATGGGCGCCAGGATCATCGTCGCGAGCAGGGCGACGGGATTGCTGCCCTGGCGGTCGTCGCGGCTGCCGCCGAAGAACATGGCGAAGCGCGCCGCCATCATGATCGCGGCGGCGAGCGTGGCGGCGATCGAGCTGATCAGAATGTCCCGATGCTTCACGTGCGCGAGTTCGTGGGCCAGGACGCCTTCGAGCTCCTCGTCGGTCAGGATCCGCAGGATGCCTTCGGTCGCCGCAACCGCGGCGTGCTGCGGATTCCGGCCGGTGGCGAAGGCGTTCGGCGACGGCTCGGGGATCACGTAGCAGCGCGGCATCGGCAGGCCGGCGCGCTGCGCGAGCGCGGCAACCACCCGGTACAGCCGATGGTCGGGACCGACCTCCTGCGCGCTGTACATCCGAAGCACGATTTTGTCGGAGAACCAGTACGAGCCGAAGTTCATCACGACGGCGAAGAAGAAGCCGGCGACCAGCCCCGAGCCGCCGCCGAGCGCGCCGCCGATCCACATGAGCAGCGCGCTCATGACGCCGAGCAGAAATGCCGTTTTGATCGTATTGGACATAGGGTTGCGACGCTTCCGCGTCCCGTTACCAGCTTACAACCGCGCGACGAGTCCCGCCACCAGCGCGGCGCGGTCGGCCAGCGAGGCGACCTCGATGTGCTCGTGGAGCGCGTGCGCGCCGTCGCCGACGGCCCCGAGGCCGTCGAGCGTCGGCACGCCGAGCGCCGCCGTGAAGTTGCCGTCGGAGCCGCCGCCTGTCGCGCCTTCCCGCAGATCGAAGCCCAGCTCGCGCGCGACGCGGCAGGCCTCATTGTACAGACGCACCACCGCCGGACTGCGTTCCAGCGGAGGACGATCGAACCCGCCCTTCGCCGTCACGGTCGTCCGCGCGTCCATCGGCTGAAGGCTCCGAAACGCGGCGTCGACGGCGGCGGCCGCGTCCGCCGTCGGGGCGCGGACGTCCACGATCGCGCGCGCTTCATCGGGAATCACGTTCGAGCGCAAGCCGCCCGACGCCTGCACGACGTTCACCGACACGCCGCGCGAGAGATCCTGGAGTGCGTTGATGCGCAGAATCTGGTGCGCCAGCTCGTGGAGGGCGCTCGCGCCTTTCTGCGGCTCGATGCCGGCGTGCGCCGACACGCCTTTCACGATCACCTCGAAGCTGCCGCAGCCTTTGCGCGACGTCTTCACGGCGCCGCCCGGCAGCGACGGCTCGAGGACGAGCACCGCGTCGCTGCGCCGCGCCTCGTCTTCGATCGCGCCGCGCGACGTCTCGCTGCCGACTTCTTCGTCCGTCGTCCACAGCATGACGATCCGCCGCGCGAGGGGCGCGCCGGTCTCGAGGAGCGCGCGCACGGCGAGCATACCGATCGCGATCCCCGCCTTCATGTCGAAGATGCCGGGGCCGTGCAGCCGGCCGTCCTCGCGCGCGAGCGGCATCCGCCCGAGCTGCCCGACGGGCCAGACGGTGTCGAAGTGGCCGAGCAGCAGCACCTGCGACGCGCCGCAGCCGAACTCGGCTAACAGATGGTCGCCGCGGCTCGTGCGGGGCAGCGGCGTGACGCGACCGCCGATCGCCGCCAGCCGCGACGCCAGCTCGGCGCCGCACGCGTCCACCGCGCCCTTCTCGGTCGTCGGCGACTCGAGGCGCACGAGCGCCTCCACGGTTTCGAGCAGCCATCCGTGCTGAGCGCGGCAGAAATGCTGGAGATCTATAATTGAGGCCATGATCGCGGTGAGCCCCGGACGCGGTTTTTTCCTTTGTGCCTTTTGTTTTTTCCTTTGGGTCCTTGTCGCCCCGTCCAGCGCCCAGCAGCCGCCGTCGCCACGTCCGTTTCCGCAGCCCGCGCGTCCGGCGCCGGCGAACCCGCCCGCGCCGACGACGCCGGCACCCCGCGCGCCCTCGGCTGCCGGTCGAGGCCAGGAGCAGGCGCCGACCGAAGCGACGCTCGGCGTGCCGATCTATCCCGGCGCCCAGTTCATCGCGTCGTACGACGCCGGCCGCGGCCAGCGCTATTACATCTTCGGCTCCGCCGGCTCGTTTGTCGAACTCGTCACCTACTACCGTACGATCCTGAAACAGAAAGGCGAACTCGTGTACGACGTGCCGGCGACGCACGAGTTCGACGTCGGCCGGTACCGCGAGGAGACGATGGCGTTTCCGCCGGGCGTGACGATCAAGGACTTTCAGTCCGACGTCTCGCAGGGCTACCCGAACCCGAAGCCTGGTGGTCAGCCCGCGCGCTTCCCGACGATCATCCAGATCGTCCCGGTCACGGAGCGGCCG
>QHWK01000419.1 GCA_003223775.1 Acidobacteriota bacterium | reverse complement strand
TAGGACGCGGCGCCCCGATTTGTATGCCTTGAGCGGTCAAGCAAAATTGTAAGAAACGCCTCAATACCTCCGCTTTTCCTGCCGGAGGATGTCGAACCGCGCCGTGTCGGCGACGGCCATCACCGCCATCACGCCCGCCTGCACCGGATCGGAGACGACGAGATCGGCGGCGTCGGGCACGCTGCCCGCCATGTTCAACGAGATCACGCGGAGTCCCTGCGCGCGCACTTCTTCGACCGCCCTCGTGATGTCGCCGCCCATCAGCGATCCCGCGAGCACGAGCAGCCGCACGCGCGGGAGCAGCACGACCGCGCGCACCGCCGCCGCGAGGTTCTGCTCGCCGACGAGCGGGATCGTATCGACGGAAATTCGCTCGCCGCGGATGTTGTGGCGATCGGCTTCGGCGATCGCGCCGAGCGCCACCTGGCCCACCTGCGCGCCGCCGCCCATGATCACGATGCGCTTGCCGTAGATCTTCGCGAAGGACGCCGTCGAGTCGAGGGCCTTGACCGCGGTGAGCGCGCGCATCTCGGCGACGAGCGGATCGAGCGGCTGCTCGGTCGAGAACTCGACGTAGATCTGCGGATCGCGATCGCGGTGGCGGATGATGTCGACGTAGCTGATGTTCGCCTGATGCGCGGCGAGCACCCTGGTGAGATCGTGGAGCGCGCCCGGCTGATCGGCGACGGTGGCGAGCACGGCGTGCGACGGCATAATGACGCGGATTCACAGGGAAAAACAATCCGCGAACGCGTGGTACTCGCGTTGCTACCCCACGGCGCGATGGCGTCCGACGTCACGGTTGTCGTTGCTGATCCGGGGAACATGGCGGCCATCCGCGAGACCGCGTCGCTGCCGGGCCGCGTGATGCTGTTCCCTTCGGCGAGCCTCGGGTCGGCGATGGAGAGCGTGCGCGCGTACCGGCCCAAAGTCGTCGCGGTCGATGCCGCGCTGGCGCAGACGCCGTCGGGCGCGGCGTTTCTCGATCGCATCGAGCAGCTGAATATCGCCAAATCGATCCTGCTGCTCGTCGAGCACGACGGCCGCTGGATGACGGCGCCCCGCGCCGCCGGCGCGCAGGGCGTGACGCCGTCGTCGGGCGGCGGGCGCGGGTCGCACGCGTCGAAGCCGGTCGTGGCGGCCGCCGTGGTCGCGCCGGCCGCGCGCGCGGAAGTCGTCAGCACGCGGCGCGTGCCGCGCTTCCTCGTCCGCGATTCGCTCGACATCGTTGTCGAGAGCGGATGCGCGCATCTGGTGGATCTCTCGGTCCTCGGCGCGCAGCTCGTGTCGCTGCCCGTGCTGCGTCCGGGGCAGAAGCTGAAGGTCGCGCTGCCCGACACGGGCGACATGCTGACCGTCGTCGCGCAGGTGGCGTGGTCGCTCTTCGAGAAGCCGCAGATCCAGTCCGAGCCGCACTATCGCGTCGGCCTCGAGTTCACCGACGCCGCGCAGGTCGCGCTCGAGCAATATCGCCGGCGGCACTGCGGCGATCAGCCGACGCAGTTCCGCCGTTAGACGCGCCGAACCTCGGTCGTCGCGCGCGATGTATAGTGGGTCGCATGAACCGGCGTGCTGCCGGCCGGGGCGCTGCGATCGCCGTTGCGGCCATCCTCGCGAGCTGGACGAGCGTCGCGTCTCTTCAGGAAGCCAATCCCGAGGCGCCGTTCTTCGACTTCCGGACCGAAACGCCTGGCACGATCCGCCACATCACCATCGCTGATCTTCCGCGCCCGTACGTGCCGCCGGTCCAGTGGGACTACCGGCCGTCGCTGCCGTCGGCGTGGCCGCAGGTGCCGCGCGGCTTCACGATCGAGCCGTACGTTGCGGGAACGATCGCCTCGCCGCGCTACCTGAAGCGCGCGCCGAACGGCGACATGTTCGTGACCGACAGCGGGTCGGGACGCGTCTTCGTGATTCGCGACGTGCCGGGCGAGGCGTCGCCGCGGGTCGAAGCGTTTGCCGGCGGCCTGCTGCTGCCGTTCGGCATCGCGTTCTATCCGCCGGGCGACCGGCCCGAGTTCGTCTACGTCGCGAACACCAATTCGGTCGTGCGCTTCGCGTACGCGAGCGGCGACCTGCACGCGCGCGGGCCGGCGGAGACGATCCTCCCGCAGATCGCGCCGGGCGGTTCGAGCGGCCACTGGACGCGCGACATCGCGTT
The DNA here is from genome assembly GCA_003223775.1 of Acidobacteriota bacterium. Lineage (GTDB taxonomy): Bacteria > Acidobacteriota > Vicinamibacteria > Vicinamibacterales > CAVVIG01 > QHWK01. Next base: position 7,378 of record QHWK01000419.1, on the reverse strand, counting down.
CTCCGACGACGGGCGCACGCTGTTCGTGTCGATAGGCTCGGAAGCGAACATCACCGACACCGACGTTTCGTCTGCCGAGACGCTGCGCGCGGCGATTCTCGAAACCAGTCCGACGGGCGGGCCGCTGAGCGTCTTCGCGTCGGGACTGCGCAATCCGGTCGCGCTCGCCGTCGATCCCGACTCCGGCGATCTCTGGACGACGGTGAACGAGCGCGATCTGCTGGGCAACAACCTGCCGCCCGATTATGTGACGCGCGTGCGGCGCAGCGGCTTCTACGGCTGGCCGTGGTTCTACGCGGGGAGCAACGAGGATCCGACGCTGCCGGGCCGCCATCCCGAGCTCAAATACCAGTCGATCGTGCCCGACGTGCTCCTGCAGCCCCACAGCGCGCCGATTCAGCTGACCTTCTACGACGGCGCCCAGTTTCCCGCGGCCTATCGCGACGACATCTTCGTCGCGTCGCACGGGTCGTGGAACCGCTCGATCCGCACCGGGTACGAGGTGATTCGCATCCCGCGCGCGAACGGGCGCGCGACCGGGCGATACGAGGACTTCGTCACCGGCTTCGTCAGCGACGAGACGCCGGACGGATCGCCGCGCGGCCGGCCCGCCGGCGTCGCCGTCGCCGCGGACGGATCGCTGCTCGTCTCCGATGATCTGACCGGCACGATCTGGCGCGTGCGCGCACAGCCGGCGTCGGACGCCGCGCGCGTTCCGCGCTAACGGGCTCTTCTCCCGGCCGTTCCTCTCACATTCAGCGGCTGCCGAGACGCGCCGTTGGCGTCCGCGGCGCACAAGTCGTTCAATCGGTTCGCCACTTCCGTGAGCACGAGGCGCGCGGCGCGTACTCGCGCCGGGCCCACGTGCGTCAGCGCGCCCCTGACGGCGTGCTCGACGGTGCCGCGCCGCATCCGCGTGTGCGCGAGGGCGCGGCGGTTCAATCGCAGGCGCACGCGGCGCGTGTCCGCCGGATCGCGGCGCCGCTCGAGGAAGCCGCGCGCCGCCAGACGCTGGAGGATGCCGGTGATCGTGCTCGGGTGCAGGCGGACCAGATAGGCGAGCTCGCTGGCGGAGATGTCCGGAAAGCGACCGACGACGCGCAGGACGAGACGCTGCGGTCCGGTGATGCCGAGCGCGTTCTCCATCCGCTTGGACATCCGCTGGAGCCCGTGCTCGATCCCGCGCGGCAGCCCCGCCACCTGCACCGTCGCGCGCGCCGGCGGATCGGCGGGAAAGACCTCACGATAGACGGCGTTGAACGTCGCGAAGTCGTCGAAGCTCGCGATGTACGCGGTCACCGACGCGACGTGGCTGAAGTCCATGCCCGCCGCGCGCAGCACCTCACGGATGTTCGCGAGCGCCTGGCGCGTTTCGGCCTCCACGCCGCCCGCGACCAGGCGGCTCGTCATCGGATCGCGTCCGAGATGGCCTGAGATGTAGAGCGTGTTGCCGACCAGGATGCCGGGGCTGAAGGGCAGCCCGGTGTTCGGGCCCTTCTGGGGGCGGATCGCCCGGCGTCCGGCGCGCGCCGGCTGCTGCGCGGCACCGGTCTGCAGCGTCGCCGCTCCGATGCCGAGCGCGACCGCCGCCGCGAGTGCGAGTGTCGTTTTCATGAGACTTCCTCACAGCGTCCGGTGCATTCTACGCGGGAGCGTCCCGCGCGCGCTGATGGAGGGGGACTGATGGCGATTGCGTTTCAGCGGAATCTCGGCATGACGTTGCTTGGCGTCTGGCTGGTGCTCAGCGGGCTCGCCGGGCTGGTTTCGATCGGGTTGCCGTACCCGCTGATGGCGGTGCTGGCGTTTCTCGCCGGCGTGCTGATTCTGGCCGGGCGGTGAAGAGCCAGATCGGCATGCTACCTCGTGGAACCATCCCGCACGTCGATGACCGACGGGTTCCAGAGTACTGGCGGACGAAACGGCGCGGGAGTCGCGTGGACGATGCGCGTGCTCATCGCAAACGATAACCGCGGAAAGGCGAAGCACAAGGCCGGCACTTCGCGCGCCATCGTTCGCTGGACGTCGGCAAACAGCGCGCGCCGCCGTTCCGGATCGAGCGTCGTCACCACCTGGTCCATCAAGCGATCGATCTCGGATTCCCATGACGTCGCGGGCGTCCGCTGCGACGGATTCCAGACGTGCGCGCTGCCGGAGCTGAGCCAGAAGTCGGCGTTCAACGCCGGGTCGGTGTCGGTCAGGAGCAGGCGGAAGTACGCGGCATCGTAGTTGCCGGCCGCGACGTACTGCATCAGCGTGCCGACGTCGAGCGCCACGACGTCCACTCGCACGCCCACGCGCGCGAGGCTCTCGCGGATCACCGCAGCGCCGCGCTCGAGCGACGTATTGCCTTTCTGCGTGAGCAGGCTGAAATGAACGGGCGTGCCGTCCGCGTCGTGCAGCATCCCGCCGTCCCGCGCGGTCAGCTTCAACGACGCGAGCAGGCGCTTCGCAGCATCGAGATCGTACGCAGGCATCGGCGCGTCCACGTACCACTCGCGGTTGCCGGGGGAGATGACGCCGTAGGCCGGCACCGCGGCTCCCATGTACACCGCGTCGACGAAGGCCTGGCGATCGATGCTGTGCGAGACGATGCGTCTGAAGTCCGGATGCTGCAGCCATCGATGCCGCGGATCTTTCGCCGCCGCCGCGGTGAGATTGATCCAGAACAGATCGCCGTCGAGGCTCACGCCGAGATCCGTCAGCGTGATGCGGCCGCCGTCGATCGCGCGCTTCAGCCCGCCGAAATCGGACGGGCGAATCTCGCTCTGCGTGAAGTCGATCGCGCCGGCTTCGAGCGCGAGCGATTCGGCCTCCTGGTCCGGCAACACTTCGAGGACGACGTGGTTGACGCCCTGCGCCGCGCGTGCGCCCGCCCGGCGCCAGTAATACGGGTTGCGCTCGAAGACGAGCCGCTGCCCGGGGTCGTACCGACGGAGCACGAACGGTCCGAGGCCCGCCATCTGCGCCGGCGGCGTCGACGGACCCCATGCCGATCGAAACGTGCCGGCGTCCAGCCGCGGCTTCAGCAGATGGCGCGGATAGATCGGAACCGCTTCGAGGAGGCGCAGGCCCGGTCCGAATGCAGACGGAAACCGAATGACAACCGTCGCGGCGTCCTCGGCCGAGATCGCGACGGGCTGCGAACCGACTCTGACGCTGTCCGCGAGGACGCTCGCAGTCCGCTCGTCGCCAACCGCCTGGAACGAAAAGACGACGTCGTCGGCGGAGAATGGCGCGCCGTCGGAAAAGCGAAGGCCTTTTCTCAGTCGGACGCGGAACGACCGGTGGTCCGGAAGCAGTTCCCATCCCTCAGCGAGCGCCGGTTCGAGCTCATTCGTGGCGCGGTTGACTCGCACGAGCGCCGACTGCGTGAGATACGTGAGGACGATCGTCGTCAGATCGCGCGCGACGTAGCGATTGAACGATCGAGGCTCCGCGCGAATCGACGAGACGATCGTGTCGGCAGCATGCTGCGCCCCGGGCAGCGCGCCCGACGCGCCACGCGGCATCACCGTCGTGAACATGAGGACGCCGCCGGCGGCGATCGCGAGGCCCGCCAATATCCACGCGGTCCGCGGACTGTGTGTCGGGTGTTCCGTCGTGGGACGCCGCTGCGCGTCGAGTGCGTCGAAACGGGACGTTTCTATATCCTTCAGGAGATTCAGGCTCGATCACCAAACTGTTATCTCACGCCAATTCTGATAGTTAAGGGCGAACCACCTCAACGGCCGAGATCGGATCCGCAATTGCTGAGTAAGTCCGAGCCGTCCTTTACTCGGCCATAGAGTCACTTTATGTTGAGCCCGCGTTCACGCCCCCGCATCGCCGTTCGTGCCCTGGTCATGGCTCTCGCGACGACGCTCGCGGCGTCGGTGGCCGGGCTTGACGCGCACAACGCCCCGAGCCGCGACAACAGCCGCAAGCTCGACGCGCACCTGAAGCAGGTCGTCGAACGCAACGACGACGCGACGCCGCAGCGCGTGATCGTGCAAGTCGATCGCGACGCGCTCGAGAGCGTGAGCGCGCTCCTCGAGAGCCGCGGCGACAAACTGATTCGCTATCACGCCGGCATCGGCGCGTTCACCGTGCGGTCGAAGCGTCTGCTGGAGCTGGCGGAGCATCCGGGCGTGAAGTCGATTTCCGTCGATGCGCCCGTCGGCGCATTGCAGACGATCGCGCCGCAGGTCACCGAACAGGTCGTCCGCGATTCGGTCAGCGTGTCGGGCGCATGGACGGGCGCCGGCGTGCGCGTCGCGCTGATCGACTCGGGCCTCGAGCCGTCGGCGGACTTCACCGGGCGGATTTCGGCGTTCTACGATTTCACGCACGGCGGCATCGCGGCCGCGCCGTACGACGACTACGGCCACGGCACGCACGTCGCCGGCCTGATCGGCAGCTCCGGCGCGCTGAGTAACGGCGCCTACGCCGGCATCGCGCCAGGCGTGCAGTTCGTCGTGCTGAAGGCGCTCGACTCCACCGGCGGCGGCTACACGAGCGACGTGATCAACGCGATCGAGTTCGCCACGACGAACCGCGCCGCGCTCGGAATCGACGTGATGAACTTGTCGCTCGGCCACGCGCCGTACGAAAGCGCCGCCACCGATCCACTCGTGCAGGCGGTTGAAGCGGCCGTGCGCGCGGGCATCGTTGTCGTCGCATCGGCCGGCAACTACGGCCGCAACCCGACGACCAACATCGTCGGGTACGGCGGGATCGCGTCGCCGGGCAACGCGCCTTCGGCGTTGACGGTCGGCTCGTACATGACGCAGGACACCGTCCGGCGATCCGACGATCGCATGAATGGATTCAGCTCGCGCGGCCCGAGCTATTACGACGCCTTCGCCAAGCCCGACATCGTCGCGCCCGGCTATCGGCTGATCTCGAACGGCGCGAAGCAGGGGATGCTGTACCAGTCGTATCCCACGCTGCGCGTCATGGGCACGACGAGCTACGACTACCTGACGCTGAGCGGCACGAGCATGGCCGCCGGCGTGACCACCGGCGTCGTCGCGCAGATCATCCAGGCGAACCGCTCGACGAATCCAACGCGCGCGCTGCCGCCGAACGCGATCAAAGCGGTGCTGCACCACCCGGCGCTGCGCCTGCGGGACGACGCGGGCGCGGAATACGATGCGCTCACGCAGGGCGCCGGCGCGATCAACGGCGACGGCGCGATCCGTTTCGCGCGCAGCATCATCAACTCCTCTCCGGTCGGCGCAGCGTGGCTCGACATGTCGTTGTCGCCTGACCCCGGCTCGTCGTTCATTGGCGGCGAGACGGTGGTCTGGGGCAATACCGTCGTCTGGGGCAACGACGTCGTCTCCGACAACACGGTTGTGTGGGGCAACACCGTCGTGTGGGGCAATGCCGTCCTCCAGGGAAACACCGTCGTCTGGGGCAACAACGATCTCACGGGATCGACGACCGGCAACACGACGCTCTGGGGCAACACGCTCGTCAATGCCCAGCCATGATGCGTCGGCGCCGGCATCACGCGAAGAAGAAGGATTAAGGTGACGCGGCTGCGGGCGCACGCCGAACGGCTCTTCCTGCCCGTCGTCATCGGCGCGGGCGCGTGCGCCGTCGTCGGATCGCTGCGCGGGCTCGCGGTCAACCCGGTGGACCAGCGATGGTTCGTCCTCGCCGGATTGACGGTGTTGAGCGGCTCGGCGACGCTGAGGATGCCCGGCACCGCCGTCAGCTTTTCCATCTCGGACAGCTTCACGATGGCGGCGGCGCTCCTGTTCGGCCCGGCCGCCGGGACGATCACCGTCGCGATCGACGGCCTCGTGATTTCGATGCGTCTCGCCGCGCGGCGGCCGCTGCCGGCGCGGCGCGCGCTGTACAACGCCACGGCGCCGCCGCTGGCGATGTGGTGCGCGGCGCAGGTGTTCCTGTGGCTGGCCGGGAGCGACGGCGTCGCGAACGCAAGGCACGCGATCGGCCACCTCGTCGGCCCGCTGCTGGTGTTCGCGGGAGTATTCTTCGCGCTCAACACCGGGCTCGTCGCGATCGCGATTGCGTGCGAGCAGCGGGTCAGCGCGCTCAACATCTGGCGCGAGCACTTCAGCGGACTCTGGCTCACCTACTTCGGCGGCGCGGTGGTCGCCGCGCAGCTGATCGTGCTCGTTCAGGAGCGCGACGCCGGGTTGTTCGTGTTCGTGCTCCTGGCGCCGATTCCCCTGATCATCTACGCCACGTTCAAGCACGCGGTCGGCCGGATGGAAGATCGCGTCGGCCATCTCGATCAGATGAACGGGATGTACCTGTCGACGATCGAGACGCTGGCGCAGGCGATCGACGCGAAAGACCAGGTGACGCACGGCCACATCCGCCGCGTCCAGCAGTACGCGATCAAGCTCGCGCACGCGCTCGGGATCAACGATCCGTCGGAGCTCCGGGCGCTCGAGGCGGCGTCGCTGCTTCACGACGTCGGCAAGCTCGCCGTGCCCGAGCACATCCTGAACAAGCCGAGCACGCTCACGCCGCTCGAGTTCGACAAGATGAAGCGGCACGCCGACGTCGGCGCCGACATCCTGTCGTCGATCAGCTTTCCGTATCCGGTCGTCCCCATCGTGCGGCATCACCACGAGAATTTTGACGGGACGGGTTATCCGGCAGGCCTGGCCGGCGAAGCGATTCCCATCGGCGCGCGGATTCTCTCGGTGGTCGATTGCTTCGACGCCATGACGTCGGACCGGCCGTACCGCCAGCGCGTCTCGCAGCAGGAAGCCGCGCGTCTGCTGCACGCTCGCAGCGGCACGATGTACGACCCGCGGGTCGTGAAGAAATTCCTCGAGATCAGAGAGACGATCTTCACGCCGCCGCCCGATCGTCGTGAAACCTCCGACGCGCTGATCGACATCACGCGGACGGCGCAGAACGGAACGCGGCGCTCGACGGCGCCGCTGCACGATCGCGAGATGCTCGCGACGCTGTTCGACCTCGGGTTCCATGCCGCGCAGGCCGGAAATCCTGCGGACGGCATCGCGAGCGTTCAGGCGATCGTCCAGCGGTTGATGCCGGCCGACATCATCGCGCTGTACCTGTACTCGCCGGAGGCCGACCATCTGGTCGCGACCGTCGTCGTCGGCGCGCACGCGGCGCAGATTTCGGGAACGACGATGCCGATCGGCCAGCGGCTCACCGGGTGGGTCGCCGCGAACCGGCAGCCGATCGTCAACTCCGACGCGGCGCTCGACCTCGGCAATCTGACGCTGCAGCTCGAGCCCCCGCCGCAGACCTGTTTGAGCGCGCCGATATGCGCGGACGGCGACATGCTGGGCGTCGTCACGATCTATTCGACGCGGCGACAGCCGTTCACCGACGGCCACGTTCCGGTGCTCGAGGTGCTTGCCGGCGGCCTGGCGCGCCTCCT
>QHWK01000418.1 GCA_003223775.1 Acidobacteriota bacterium | reverse complement strand
CGAATCGGCCGACGACGGTCGAGGCGCTCGAGACGAATTACAAGACGCCGAGCTCGATCAACTGGTCGATCGGCGTACGCCGCGAGATCGGCTGGGGCACCGCGGTCGACGTCACCTACTCCGGCTACAACTCCTACGACATGGAGATGTACTACGACCTGAACGGCGTGCCGGACGGCGCGCGCTTCACCGATCTGATTCCGGCGAACCGCGATCCCACGGCCTCGCCCACCGCGTCGCCGACCGCGGCCGCGCTCCTCGCCGAGTTCCTGCGGCCCTACCGCGGCTACCAGGCCATCCGCGTGCGCGGCGACCTCGCCAGCGCCGATTACCAGTCGCTGCAGGTCCAGGTGAACCGCCGCTATATTCGCGGCGTCCAGTTCGGCGCCGCGTATGCGCTGCAGCGCGCGCGCGGCGCGGCCGACGAGGATCCCGGCAACCTCGATTACTCGTTCAATCGGCCGTACGACTTCTTCTACTCCGAGCTCACGCAGAGCAACCGGCACAGCCTGGTCATCAACTATTCCTGGGATCTGCCCGGGCGGCACACCGGCGTGATGCGCGCACTCCTCGACGGCTGGCAGGTCTCCGGCGAGAACGATTTCGTGTCGGGCGACTGGGCCAACGTGTCGATGACGACGACCGATGCGTTCGACTTCACGGGGGGCGAGGCCGGCAACGGCGCGTGCCTCGCCGGCACCGAATCGATCACGAGCCCGTGCCTGCACCTGGTGCGGCCGGATCTCATCGCGGATCCGATGGCCGGCGGCGGCGATCCGCTCACCGGCTTCTTCAACACCGCGGCGTTCGCGCGGCCGGCGCGCGGCAGCTTCGGCAACTCGCCGCGCAGCGTCGTGCGGAAGCCCGGCCTCGTCAACACCAATTTCGCCGTCTTCAAGAACGTGACGTTCGGCGCGAGCCGCGCGGCGCAGATCCGCGTCGAGATCTACAATCTGTTCAACACGGTCGAGTTCCAGGACATCGATCGCACGGCGCGGTTCGATGCCAACGGGAACCAGATCAACCCGAACTTCGGCACGGCGCTCGGGATCGCGAGCCCGACGCGCCCGCCGCGCACGGTGCAGTTGTCGCTGCGGTTGAACTTCTGAGGATCACATGCGAAGAGCTCTCGCGCTCGTCGTCGCGCCCATGGTGCTGCTCGCCGGACAGGCGGCCCAGCCGCCGCCGCAGCGGGCGATCGATCCGGCCAGGGAAAAGCGCCTCGAGTGGTTCCGCGAGGCGAAGTACGGCCTCTTCATCCACTGGGGCCTCTATTCGATTCCCGCCGGCGAGTGGAACGGCAAGCGATCGCTCGGCCTCGGCGAATGGGTGATGTTCCGATCGACGGTGCCGGTGAAGGAGTACGAGAAGCTCGCGCCGCGCTTCAACCCGGTGAAGTTCAACGCCGACGAGTGGGTGAAGCTGGCGAAGGACGCCGGCATGAAGTACATCGTGATCACGTCGAAGCATCACGACGGCTTCGCGCTGTGGAAGTCGAAGGCGAGCGCGTACAACATCGCCGACGCGACGCCGTTCAAGCGCGACGTGCTGAAGGAGCTCGCCGACGCGTGCGCGCGCCAGGGGATGCGGCTCGGCTTCTACTACTCGCAGTCGCAGGACTGGCACGAGCCGAACGGCGCCGGCAACACGTGGGACTTCGGCGCCGACGAGAAGAAGGACTACGACCTGTATCTGCGCGGCAAGGCGGAGCCGCAGGTGCGGGAGCTGCTGACGGGCTACGGGCCGGTGGCGCTCATCTGGTTCGACACGCCGCGCATGATGACCGGCGATCGGCCGCAGCGCTTCGCGAACATCGTGCGCACACTCCAGCCGAACACGCTCATTGACGGACGGCTCGGCACCGAAGGCGACTATCGGAGCACCGGCGACAACGTCATCCCGCCCGACGTGTCGTCGGAAGCGTGGGAAGTGCCCGCGACGATCAACCACACGTGGGGCTTCCGGAAGGACGACACCGACTGGAAGTCGGCCGGTCAAATTGCGTTCAAGCTCGTCGACATCGTCAGCAAAGGCGGCAACTACCTGCTGAACGTCGGGCCGACCTCCGAGGGCGTGATTCCGCAGCCGAGCCAGGACGTGCTGCGCACGGTCGGCCGCTGGCTGCAGGCGAACGGCGAGGCGGTGTACGGCGCGGCGCCGACGCCGTTCGGCGAAGAGCTCGGCGAGCCGAGCGCGCGCGGCGCCAGAGACGTTCGCGGCGATCCGCTCGTGTACCCGCAGACGCAGTGGCGCGTCACGACGAAGCCGGGAAAGCTGTACTTCACGTTCTTCGAGGAGCCGCGCGTACCGTTCGCGCTGCCGACGATGCGCAACGCCGTGAAGCGGGCGTATCGGCTCGCCGACAAAGCGGCGGTCGCGCTGAAAACGGAGAACGGCCGGACGCTGCTCGACATCGAGCGTCCGATTTACGATCCGATGGCTACCGTGATCGTGGTGGAAGTCGACGGCGACAAGATCGAGCGGCCGGGGACGCGGTGACGCTGCAGGCCATCGCCAGGGAGGACATCCTCCACGAAGGCGACGTCGCGCTGATGGCGGCGCGCGGCTAGCGCGTTTTGCGGACGAACTGCTCGCGAAGGCGATTGCCGAGCCGCTTCGCTTTCTCGGTGCGCGGAACGTTCGTCCGCAGCGATTCGACCTCGTACGCGCTGTCGGCCTCGCGCTCGGGATTGATGCGATACGCCGTCACGCCCGCGCCGAAGGTTTCGATCTTGTCGAAGGTGAATTTCATCGCGTTATCGTCAGGTGCTTTGAGACCCGCGCTCTCAGTATACCGCTAGCGGAGGCCGGCCGCCTGCATCAGGCGCGCGAGCGGCGCCTGGTGGATCGCTCCGACCAGCTGCTCGAGCGCCGCGGGCGGCAGCGCGCGGAACATCGCCGCCTGCACGCGATCGGCCGTGCCGACGCTCAGCACCGCGAGCGGAAAGCCGGAGCGCGGGTCGACGAGCGGCACCGAGAACAGGAAGTCGTGGCGGATGCCGTGCAGCTTCACGTAGGTGCCCGCCTTCGGCTTCCCCACCGCCTCCGCTTCGCCCTTGTCGAACAGCCGCAGCGTTCTCGTCTTGTACGCGCGCCCGGCGTTGCCGTTCCCGATCGCGAGGCGGAAGTCGCGAAACGCCTCCGGGTGCTCGAACTGCCGGTTCCAGAACACCAGCCGGAGGCGCGGCGGCGGCGCGGATCGATCGCACACCATCAGGCTGAAGTCGGTGCGCTCGTCGACGACCGTCACGTCGTGACCGAAGTTGCCGGTCTCGACGACGAGCCGCTCGAGCTCGCTCGAGACGTCTTCCACCGCTTCGATGATCGCGTCCTGCACCGCGCCGGTCGGCTCGGAGGATCTCGACGGCTCGTCGGCGACGAGATTCAGGAACGCCCGCTCGAACTGCGCGCGCCGCGCCTCCGCGGCCGCGGCGATCGGCTCGCTCGTCCGCGGCAGCGCCCAGCTCACGCGGTAGCGATAGTTCGGCGGCGGCTGCGCCAGCGTGACGGTCAGACGGTTGCGGGCCGGCGCGGGAATCGCGCCGAACTCGCGCGTCAGCGCGTCGTGCACGACGTCGACCTCGTCCAGCGGCTCGAGGACCTCGAGCCGTACGCCGTCGAACACGAACTCCTGCGGGAAGATCGCCTCGAAGCACAGCTCGTCGACCGCGTCGGTCAGCAGCAGATCGACGAAGTCGCGCTCCGCGTCGGCCTGGCCGCGCTCCGCCGCCTCGCGCACGTTCATCGCGTACGCGTTCAGCGTGTAGTTCTCGACCGAGAACCCCACGTGATCGTCGTCGACGGGCCGCCGCGGGAA
>QHWK01000917.1 GCA_003223775.1 Acidobacteriota bacterium | reverse complement strand
GCGCCGGCAATCGGCCGCTGGTTCCTCTACGGCGTCGGCCACGACATGTGGATGTACCAGCGCTACGCGTACCGCATCGTGATGCAGGGCTACTGGCTCGAGGGCGGGACGCCGACTTTTTACTTTCAGCCGCTGTATCGCTGGATAAACGGCCTGCTGCACGTCGTCTTCGGCGATTCGAGCGTCGGGGAATGGTGGTGGGACGGCGCGTGCCTGCTCGCGGGCGCGATGTGCAGCTTTCAGATCACGCGGCGCGCCGCGGGCTTCCGGTGGGCGATCGCCGCCGCGGCGGCGACGCTCGGCGTCTTCGTGCTCGGCACGGCCTGGAGCCTGATCGGCGTGGGCCTCAGCGACATCTCAGGGGCGGGCTTCCTGAGCCTGGTGTTCGCGCTGCCGCTGGGCGTGCCGGTCGCGTCGCTGCCGCGACTGCGGATGTGGCGGACGCGGGTCGCCTGGCGTGCGGCGGCGATCGTCGTGTCGATCGTCGCCGTCGGGATCCTGCTGTTCGCCTGGCGGACGCGGTATTACACAGGCGTCTTCAGCGTGTTCTACGGCACGTCGCGCAGCCTGCTGTCGAACTGGCAGCCGGGCGCGCCGATCGCGGCGTCGCTCGGCCGCACGCTCGAGAGCGTGCTGATGGTGCTGACGGTGAACGATCCGCCGCGCTTCGACGTGTTCGCCCTGCCGGTCCTCGCCGGCGCAGGCGCCGCCCTTCTCGCAATCCTCGGCGTTCCGCTGTTCAGAGAGCTGCCGGCGGCGGGCGTGCTGTACTTCCTGGCGTCGATTGTCGGAGCGATCGTCGCGCGCGGCTCGGCGTATCCCGGCCGGTTCTCGGTGCACGTGATGCCGATCACGTGCGCGCTGACTATGTGCGCGGCCGCCGCAATCGCGCGCCGCGCGGCGCAATTAAGAATTTGGAATTCGGAATTTGGAATTCGTGCACGAAGTCGTGACACCGCGACAACGAATTCCAAATTCCACATTCCAAATTCTTAATTCCTGCTGCGCGTCCACTCCGGCAGCAGGCGGAGCCATCGCTCGAAGCAGACGAGCGTCCAGAGCTGCGGGCCGAGATTCGCGGAGCCCTCGAGATGGCGCGCGACGAGCCGGTCGACGTGCTTGCCGGAGAGCATCGAGCGGTAGCGCGCGTCGGGCGCGAGCAGCAGATCGCGCATGTAGCCGCGAAGCCTGCCGCGGAACCAGGCGCCCACCGGCACGCCGAATCCCATCTTGCCGCGCGCGGCGGTACTCGATCAGCTCGCGGTCGAGGAACGGCGACCGCGCTTCGAGCGCGTTGGCCATCGTGGCGCGATCGAGCTTCACGAGGAGATCGTCGGGAAGATACGACGTGAAATTCGCGTGCAGCAGGCGGCTGAGCGGAGAGAGCCCGTCCAAGCGCCGCTCTTCGGCGCGGATGTAGTGCAGCACGTCGATGGGTCCCGCCGCGGCGGCGAAATCCGGCCGGACGAGCGCCGCCAGGTCGTCGAAGAACACCGCGTTCCACATCGTCATGCGGATGTCCGGCGGCGCCGCGGCGGCATGAAAGAACCGGCGCGCCTCGGCGAGACGGCTGCGCTCGTGCCGCGGCGGCGGCAGGCGCGCCAGCGCCGCGTCGGCGGCGCCGGCGAGGGCGCGCGGCAGGCGACCTGCGGCGATCGACGCGCGAAAGCGCCGGTAGCCGGCGAAGAGCTCGTCGCCGCCGTCGCCCGTCAGCACGACGGTGACCTTCGCGCGCGCCAGCTTCGAGACGAGATAGGTCGGCAGCGCCGACGAATCGCCGAACGGGCCGTCGTGATGCCAGAGGAGCGTGTCGATCAGATCGACGGCGTCCGGCGCGACGCGAAACTCGGTGTGCTCGGTCCTAAAGCGCTCGGCGGCGATACGCGCGTATCGCGTCTCGTCGTACGCCGTGTCGCCCTCGAACCCGATGCTGAACGTCTTCACCGGCTCGGCCATCAGCCGGCTCATGACGCCGACGACGATCGTCGAATCGAGGCCGCCGCTCAGGAAGGCGCCGAGCGGGACGTCGCTGACGAGGCGCTTCTCGACCGCGCGCGTCACGCGCGCGCGCACGCCGGCGATCGCCGCGTCGCGGGCGGCTTCGGGCGCCTCGCCGGCGCGCGGGAACTCGACGCGCCAGTACGTGTCCGCGTCGATGCGGCCGTCGGCGTCGATCGTCAT
>QHWK01000417.1 GCA_003223775.1 Acidobacteriota bacterium | reverse complement strand
TCGTCAGCAAGACGAAGAGCCCCGCGCTGCAGAACAGCCCGCAGAAGCGCGGCGTGTGCGTCCGCGTCTTCACCCAGACGCCGAAGAAGCCGAACTCCGCGCTGCGCAAGGTCGCCCGCGTGCGGCTCACCAACGGCATCGAGGTGACGACCTACATCCCCGGCGTCGGCCACAACCTGCAGGAGCACTCGCTGGTGCTCATTCGCGGCGGCCGCGTGAAGGATCTGCCGGGCGTCCGCTATCACGTGGTGCGCGGGACGCTCGACGCGGTCGGCGTGCAGGGTCGCATGCAGGGACGTTCCAAGTACGGCGCGAAGCGCCCGAAGAAGGCGTAGAGATTTCACATGCCGAGACGAAGAGAAATTCCGAAGCGCGAAGTTCCGCCGGATCCGATTTATCAGAGCTCGCTGGTGACCAAGTTCATCAGCACGGTGATGAGCGACGGCAAGCGCAGCACCGCCGCGCGGATCCTCTACAAGAGCTTCGACATCATCAAAGAGAAGACGAGCGACGATCCGCTCAAGGTCTTCAAGAAGGCGATCGACAACGTCAAGCCGAGCCTCGAGGTGAAGTCGCGCCGCGTCGGCGGCAGTAACTACCAGGTGCCGGTCGAAGTGAACCCGAACCGCCGGCTCTCGCTCAGCATCCGCTGGATCGTCGGCTACGCGACCTCGCGCGGCGACGGCAAGACGATGCAGGAGAAGCTGGCCAACGAGCTGCTCGACGCGGCGAACCTGCGCGGCGGCGCGGTCAAGAAGCGCGAGGACGTCCATCGCATGGCGGAAGCCAACAAGGCGTTCGCCCACTATCGCTGGTAACAAGCAATGCCGAGGCAATCTCCGTTAGCGAAGACGCGCAACATCGGCATCATGGCGCACATCGATGCCGGCAAGACGACGACCACCGAGCGGATCCTGTTCTACACCGGGATCACGTACAAGATCGGCGAGGTCCATGAAGGCACCGCCGTGATGGACTGGATGGAGCAGGAGCAGGAGCGCGGCATCACGATCACGTCGGCCGCCACCACGTGCTTCTGGCGCGATCACCGCATCAACATCATCGACACGCCCGGCCACGTCGACTTCACCGCCGAAGTCGAGCGCTCGCTGCGCGTGCTCGACGGCGCGGTCGCCGTGTTCGACTCGGTCGCCGGCGTCGAGCCGCAGTCGGAGACGGTCTGGCGCCAGGCCGACAAGTACCGCGTCCCGCGGATCTGCTTCGTCAACAAGATGGACCGCATCGGCGCGGACTTCAAGCGCACCTTCGATCAGATCATCTCCAAGCTCGAGGCCAATCCCGTCGCCATCCAGCTTCCCATCGGCTCGGAAGACAAGTTCCGCGGCGTGGTCGACCTCATCAAGATGAAGGCGATCACCTACAAGGACGAGACGATGGGCGCCGACTACATCGTCAGCGAGATCCCGGCCGACATGCTCGAGGAGGCGAAGCACTACCGCGAGCAGCTGATCGAGAAGGTCAGCGAGGTCGACGACACGATCCTCGAGAAGTACCTGCACGGCCAGAGCGACCAGATCACCGAAGAGGAGATCAAGTCCGCGCTCCGGAAGCGCGTGAACAGCTCGGTGCGGAGCAAGAAGAACGAGGGCGCGTTCGTCCCGGTCATCTGCGGATCGGCGTTCAAGAACAAGGGCGTCCAGCCGCTGCTCGACGCGGTGGTCGACTTCCTGCCCTCGCCGCTCGACGTGCCGGCGATCGCCGGCCTCGATCCGACGAAGAAAGAAGAGACGCTCATCGAGCGTCCGGCGTCCGACGATGCGCCGTTCTCGGCGCTGGCGTTCAAGATCATGACCGACCCGTTCGTCGGGCAGCTGTGCTTCTTCCGCGTCTACTCGGGCATGCTGTCGGCCGGGTCGAGCGTCTACAACGCGACCAAGCAGCGCACCGAGCGCATCGGCCGCCTGCTGAAGATGCACGCGAACAAGCGGGAAGAGATCAAGGAAGTCTACGCCGGCGACATCGCGGCGGCCGTCGGCTTGAGGAGCGTCTCGACCGGCGACACGCTGTGCGACGAGAAGCACGCGATCGTCCTCGAGTCGATGGACTTCCCCGAGCCGGTCATCTCGCTGGCGATCGAGCCGCGAACCAAGTCGGATCAGGAGAAGCTCGGCGTCGGCCTGCAGAAGCTGATGGCGGAAGACCCGACCTTCCGGGTGAACACGGATCAGCAGACTGGGCAGGTCATCATCCGCGGGATGGGTGAGCTGCACCTCGAGATCATCGTCGACCGGTTGAAGCGCGAGTTCAACGTCGAGGCGACGGTCGGCAAGCCGCAGGTCGCCTACAAGGAAACGCTGACGCGCCCGGCCGACGGCGAGATGAAGTACGCCAAGCAGACCGGCGGCCGCGGCCAGTACGGCCACGCGAAGATTCACGTCTACCCGGGCGAGCCTGGCACAGGCTACATCTTCGAGAACGAGGTCACGCAGGGCTCGATCCCGAAGGAGTTCATCAAACCGATCGACGAGGGCATCAAGGAAGCGCTCACGCGCGGCGTCCTCGCCGGCTACCCGATCGACGACGTCCGCGTCGAGCTGTACGACGGCTCGTACCACGACGTCGACTCGTCGGAGATGGCGTTCAAGATCGCCGGATCGATGGCGTTCCAGGACGCGGCGAAGAAGGCCAAACCGGTGCTGCTCGAGCCGATGATGCGCGTCGAGGTCGTCGTCCCGAAGGAGCACATGGGCGACGTGATGGGCAACCTCTCGAGCCGCCGCGGCCAGATCCAGTCGCAGGAAGATCGCGGCGGCACGCAGATCATCTCCGCGCGCGTGCCGCTGTCGGAGATGTTCGGCTACGCGACGGATCTGCGCTCGCGCACGCAGGGACGCGCGACCTACTCGATGCACTTCGATCGCTACGAGCCGGCGCCGCAGAACGTCAGTGAGGAAGTGGTTGCCCGGATGCAGGGGAAATGAATTGGCGTCATGGCGGATGGCTGAGGGCTAATGGCATAGGGTTGATGGCGCGTCTATCCGCCCTCTTCCATTCGCCATCAGCCATCAGCCATCAGCCATCAGCCATGACGGAGATCACAGTATGGCCAGCCCGTTCAGCGACAAGATTCGAATCCGCCTGAAGGCGTACGACTACCGCGTGCTCGATCAGTCGACGACTGAGATCGTCGAGACCGCGAAGCGCACCGGCGCGCGGCTCGCGGGGCCGATTCCGCTGCCGACGGCGAAGAACAAATGGACGGTCCTCCGTTCGCCGCACGTCGACAAGAAATCGCGCGAGCAGTTCGAGATCCGCACGCACAAGCGGCTGATCGACATCTTCGAGCCGACGCCGCAGACGGTGGACGCGCTGATGAAGCTCGATCTGCCGGCCGGCGTCGACGTCGAGATCAAGGCGTTCGGCAAGGAGCACAAGTAGACATGGCTAAGGGCTGATGGCTGATGGCCATGGTTGATGATCCATTGACCATGAACCATTTGCCATCAGCCCTCAGCCATCAGCCATTGACGCGAGCGGGTCTTTTTATGGTGACAGGAATCATCGGCAGAAAAGTCGGGATGACGCAGGTATTCGATCCCGACGGCACCGTG
>QHWK01000416.1 GCA_003223775.1 Acidobacteriota bacterium | reverse complement strand
GCCCCAGCGCGCGCGCGAGGTGTGCGGCGCCCATCAGTCGCCCGTGAATTGCGGTTTGGCTTTCGCGCGGAACGCGTCGTACGCGCGCCGGAAATCCGCCGTCTGCATGCAGATCGCCTGCGCCTGCGCCTCGGCCTCGATCGCCTGATCGAGCGTCATCGCCCATTCCTGATTGAGCATCGTCTTGGTCATCATGTGCGCGAAGGCCGGTCCGTCGGCGAGGCTGCGCCCGAGCGCGAGGGCCTCGGCCTCCAGCGCCTCGGCCGGCACGATGCGGTTGAAGAATCCCCACCGCTCGCCTTCCTCCGCCGTCATCGTGCGGCCGGTGAAGAGCAGTTCGGCCGCCCGCCCGTGGCCCACGACGCGCGGCAGCATGGCGCAGGCGCCCATATCGCACCCGGCGAGGCCGACACGCGTGAAGAGAAACGCCGTCTTCGCCGCGGGCGTCGCCAGCCGCAGATCCGCGAAGAGGGCGATCATCGCGCCTGCTCCGGCGCACACGCCGTCCACGGCGGCGACGATCGGCTGGGGACACGCGCGCATCGCCTTGACGACATCGCCCGTCATGCGCGTGAACGCGAGCAGCCCCTTCATGTCCCGCTCGAGCAGCGGACCGATGATCTCGTGCACGTCGCCGCCGGAGCAGAAGTTGCCGCCGTTCGATCCGACGACGACGGCCTTGATGTCGCCCGCGTCGGCGAGCGCTCTGAACCAGTCGCGCAGCTCGGCGTACGAGTCGAACGTCAGCGGGTTCTTCCGCTCCGGCCGCGCGAGCGAGACGACGGCAACGGCGCCGTCCACGCGGCAGTTGAAGTGCGCCGGCTTGACGTCGCGCATCGTCACACGTGCACCGGCGGGGTTTCTGCGCGCGACGCGCGGCGGTGCAGCTGATCGCGGCCGGCCAGATACGGCTTCGGCCACGTCTCGCCGCGGTAGCCGAGCTCGGCCGCCGCGCGCAGCGTCCAGTACGGATCGGCGAGGTGCGGACGCGCGAGGCAGCAGAGATCCGCGCGGCCGGCCATCAGAATCGAGTTCACGTGATCGGGCTCGTAGATGTTGCCGACGGCCATCGTGGCGATGCCGGTCTCGTTGCGGATGCGATCGGAGAAGGGCGTCTGGAACATGCGGCCGTAGACGGGGCGCGCGCGCGTCGAGGTCTGGCCCGCCGACACGTTGATGATGTCCGCGCCGGCGCCGCCGAGCAAGCGCGCGATCTCGACGGCGTCTTCCGGCGTGATGCCTTCGTCGTCCATCCAATCGGTCGCGGAGATGCGCACCGAAATCGGCTTCTCCTGCGGCCACGCCGCGCGCACCGCATGATAGATCTCGAGCGGGAAGCGCATCCGGTGTTCGAGCGGGCCGCCGTACTCGTCGGCGCGGCCGTTGGTGAGCGGCGTGATGAAGGACGACAGCAGGTAGCCGTGCGCGAGATGCAGCTCCAGCAGATCGAAGCCGGCGCGCGCGGCCATCTCCGCCGCGCGCACGAAGTCGGCGCGCACGGCGTCCATGTCGGCGCGCGTCATCTCGCGCGGCACCTGGTTGCGCGGCGACCACGCGATCGGCGACGGCCCAATCACCTCCCAGTTGCCGTGCGGCAGCGGCACGTCCATCCCTTCCCAGCCGACCTGCGTGGATCCTTTGGGCCCCGAGTGCCCGAGCTGCACGCCGATCTTCGCATCGGTCTCCGCGTGCACGAAATCGACGATGCGCTTCCACGCGGCCTCGTGCTCGGGCGCGTAGAGGCCGGCGCAGCCCGGCGTGATCCGGCCCTCGGCGGACACGCACGTCATCTCGGTCGTGACGAGCCCGGCACCGCCCTTCGCGCGCTCGCCGTAGTGCACGAGATGCCAGTCGGTCGGCGTGCCGTCCACCGCGCGGTACTGCGCCATCGGCGAGACGACGATCCGGTTCTTGAGCCGCAGGCCGCGCAGGCGGAACGGCGTGAACATCGGCGGCCGCGACTGCCGCGGCTTCTCCCGCGTCGCCTGCTCCTCGAACCACATCTCGGCGCGCTCGAGCCACGCCCGGTCGCGCGCGCGCAGGTTCTCGTGGCTGATGCGCTGCGACCTGGTGAGCAGCGAGTAGTTGAACTGCACCGGATCGAGGTGCAGGTAGCGCTCGACGTTCTCGAACCACTCGGTCGAATTGCGCGCCGCGCTCTGCAGGCGCAGCACCTCGGTCCGCCGCTCGTGCTCGTAGCGATCGAACGCCGCCGCGAGCGTCGGCTCGCTGTGCACGTACTCGGCGAGCGCGACCGCGCTCTCGAGCGCGAGCTTGGTGCCCGAGCCGACCGAGAAGTGCGCCGTCGCCGCCGCGTCGCCCATGAGCACGACGTTCTCGTGCGACCATTTCTCGCACTGGACGCGGTGGAAATTCAGCCACGCCGATCCGCGGAGGTGGCGCGCGTTGGTCGCCAGCGTGTGGCCGCCGAGGTGCTTCTCGAAGATGCGCTCGCACGCCGCGAGCGCCGCCGGCGTGCTCATCGCATCGAAGGAGAGCCGCCGCCACGTCGCCTCCGAGCACTCGACGATGAAGGTCGCCGTGTCGGCGTCGAACTGGTACGCGTGCGCCCAGATCCAGCCGTGCTCGGTCTCCTCGAAGATGAACGTGAACGCGTCGTGGAACGTCTGACGCGTTCCGAGCCAGATGTACTTGCACGCGCGCACGTCGATGTCCGGCTTGAACACGCCGGCGAGAGAGGCGCGGATCTTCGAGTTCGCGCCGTCGGCGGCGACGACGAGATCGTACTCGCGCCGGCAGCAGTCGGCGTTCTCGAACTCCGTCTCGAACTGCAGCCTGACGCCGAGCGCGCGCGCGCGATCCTGCAGGATGTCGAGCAGGCGCTTGCGGCCGATGCCGCAGAATCCGTGGCCCGACGACCGCGTGACGGTCCCGCGGTAGAAGACGGCGATGTCGTCCCAGTACACGAACGCGCGACGGATGGCCTCCGCGCTCTCGGGATCGCTGGCCGCCAGGTTGGCGAGCGTCTCGTCCGACAGCACGACGCCCCAGCCGAACGTGTCGTGCGGCCGGTTGCGCTCGACGACGACAATCTCGTCGTCCGGCGCGCGGCGCTTCATCGCGATCGCGAAGTAGAGGCCGGCCGGTCCTCCGCCGAGACAGGCAATCCGCATATCGGTTCGACGCCCCTCTCGACGATATATACTCCGGTTCTCCGGCGGGCACGAAGGAGGAAGTATGGCCGCGCGCACGTCTTCGCGTCGGACCTTCATCGGCGGCCTCGCATCCGCCGCCCTCGTCGCGCGGGCGCGCGGCGCGCTCGGCGCGTCCGATCCGCCCGTTCTCACCAGGCGCGTCGAGAAGCTGTACACGATCGACGGCTGTCGGCAGCCGAACGACCTGCAGTTCGTGCCCGACGGCCTGTGGGTGCTCGATCAGGTCGATCCGAACAAGGCGTTCAAGATCCACCCGCGGGACGGGTCGATCGTCCAGGCGCTGCAGACCGAGTCGATTCACGGCAGCGGCATTACCTTCGGCAACGGCGCGCTGTGGATCTCGTCGACGAAGATGGCGGATCCGCACGATCCGCCGCGCACGCTGAAGGTGGATCCGAAGACGGGGCGGACGCTGAAGTCGTGGGTGACGCCGGGATCAGCTCTTTCTCATGGAGCCGGAGAGCGGCGAGATCGTGCGGTCGATTCCGGCGCCTGGCGTGCGGACGCACGGGCTCGCGTGGGATCGCGGCGCGCTGTGGTGCGTCGAGTCCGACGGCCGCGCGATCTACAAGCTCGATCCGAAGGACGGCGCGCCGCTCGCGCGCATCCAGTTGACGCGCGACGATCCCGAGCCGCATGGCCTCGACATCGACGCCGACGGCGTGCTGTGGTACTGCGACGCCGCGAGCGGCTGGATCTGCCGGCTGATGTAGCCCCGCGTCCCGCGAACGACGTACAACGCAGAAACCGCAGAACCCGCAGAATGGTCTTTTGAAACGATTACTCTGCGAGCTCCGCGGCTTCTGCGTTGATCGTCGTCACTCGCGCGACTAGCGCATGAACGACTTCACGAAATCGAGCACGTCCCGCTTGTCGAGGCGGAACACGCCGCCCGTTCCGCCGCACGTCCCGTTGAGGCCGAACGAGGTGACGCCGGCGACGACGCTGCTCGTACCGAGAAAATTCGGCCCGCCAGAATCGCCGAAGCAGGTGCCGCCGGTCGAGTGGTTGTTCGAGAGCAGCAGCGAGAAGCCGCCCGTGAAGCCGGTGTCGATCTGAATCAGGTGCGGCTGCGCGAACATGCGGACGCGCGCGGCGGTCACCTTCGCCGGATTGATCCGCTGCACGCCGTAGCCGACCGAGGTGAAGATCGTGCTGGCGCGCGGCTGCAGGCCCTCGAGGTCGTTTTCCGCCGGCAGCACGCCGTAGCTCCCTCGCGTGAGCTTGACGCCGGGACTCTGCAGCACGACGACGCCGACGTCGTGCAGGAAGAACTGCGCCTCGGTGAAGAGCGGATGCGCGCTCCAGGCAACCGCCTCGACGCTGTTCGGCCCGGCGAACGGGTAGTTGTTGTTCCCGTTGTCGACGTCCGACTCGGTGAACACGCGCATGCCGCTGAATTCGCCCGGCTCGCCCGCGCAGTGGCCGGCCGTCAGCAGGACCGTCGGCGAGAGCAGCGTCCCGCTGCAGCGGAACGCCGGCTGTCCGTTGACTTCCATCAGCAGCAGCACGACGCCGGGATGCCGATTCCCATCGAGCTCGCCGTCGGTGATGGCGCGAAGCGGAATGACGAAAATGAGCGCGGCGGCGGCAGCGGCGAGCGCGCCGGCGACGAGACGCGGCGCCGCGAGAGTGGCGATTTACCACAACGAATTGGTGAGTAAGTGAGTTGGCGATTTGGTGAGGTAGCTCTACAATCCGCGGCATGAAGACGATACATCCAGCTCTGGCAGGCGTGGCGGCGTCGGCATTCGCGGCGGCGACGGTCTCCGGCCAATATTCGATGACCGTGAACAAGGACCGATTGGTCAACGCGCAGATGGAGCCGCAGAACTCGCTGATGATGAACGGCGACTACGCGTCGACGCGCTACTCGAAGCTGACGCAGATCAACCGCGAGAACGTGAAGAACCTGCGGCTGGTCTGGGCGATGGCCCTCGGCGGCATGCAGGATGTCGGCCAGAACGGCCCCGAGGCCGAAGTGCATCCGCTCGTCGACAACGGCGTCTTCTACACGAGCGACGGCTGGGGCACGCTCTACAAGATCGACGCGCGCAACCCGAACAAGGGCGAGTTCGCCTGGGTCACCGACCCCGGCGTGAAGCACCAGGGCAACAAGCCGCAGACGCGCGGCATCGCGCTCTGGGAGGATCTCGTCATCGCCAACCTGCCCGACGGCCGCGTGATTGGCGTCAACCGCAACACCGGCG
>QHWK01000415.1 GCA_003223775.1 Acidobacteriota bacterium | reverse complement strand
GGCCGACCCCTGCGTTCCGCCACAAGCGCGCGACGCCGGAGCCGTACACGACGGCGGTCGCGGCGACGGCGCTAAACACAAACATTGTGGAGCGCCCATTTCGGGATCGCCATCGCGATCGTGACGACGATGAAGAGGACGGTGGTGAGCGCGCCGAGGGTTGCCATGAACTTCGCGCGCTCGACTTCGGTACGGGGCCCGCGCTCGCGATCGGCCGTCCATCCGGCTATGCCGGCTGCAACGATCACGACGAGCGTCGCCACCGTCACCATCTGTACCGGCGTCGTCGTATGGTGATTGCAGCTCCATCTGACGAGGGCGTAGCTGATCGTCAGATCGCCGGCCCACGCCATCGGCGGCACGAGTATCGCCGCCCAGAGCGCCCAGTCGGATTTCAGATGAGCCGCGGCGCCCAATAGATCACCCCGTAAATCGGCACCCACGCCGCGACGACGAAGTACCAGTAGACGGCGTTCTCCTCGACGTCCACGAAGCGCTTCTCCTCGATCGGTCCGAAGAACATCAGCGCGGCGAGCACCGCCGTGTCGAGGAAATCGGTGAGGATGTGCGTCGTGTGCAGGCTGAGGAGCAGCCACACGACCGAGCCGTACGCGTCGGTGTTCCACAGCACGTTCAGGTTGAGGAACTCGACCGCCCGCACGGCGTTGAAGGCGACGCCGAAGACCAGCTGCACGACGAGCCACAGCCGGACGCGCCGCAGATCGACGTGCTCGGCGGCCTTCTTCGCGAGGTGATTCGGAATCCCGCTCGCGAGCTGGATCGCGACGTTCAGCGTGCCCCAGAAAAGCGCCGGCGGCGCGACGGCGTCGGGCGGCCACTGCGCGTTGCGCGTGCGCAGATAGAAGTACGCCGCAATCGTCAGCGCGAACGCCGTCCCTTCGATGAAGACGATGCCGAGCGTGCCCCACCACATCAGGCCGCGATGGCCGAATCCGCCGGGCGCAAGCCCGGAGACGTCGATGGCCGCGCGTCCGCCGTCGCCGCGGGTCGGGCGGCCGACCATCGCCGCCGCGGCGGCGGGCGCCGTCACGGCATGGCTCCCTGCGGCGCTTCGTTCGGCAGCGGCAGCGTGCGGTGCTCGATCGGCCACGGCTGCGTCCCGCCTTCATCCGGCGACTTCGGCCAGAACCAGCCGACCATGGCGATGAACATCGGAATCGATCCGTAGACGACGGCCCACGAGGTGAAGATGGACCCCGCGAACATCGCGGACGTCGCGATGGCCGTCGCGAGCGGCCAGATGGACGGGTCGGGGAACACCGTGCGGTGATCGGGCTCGGTATCGAGGACGTGCGTCACGAGCACGTCGCGCGCGTCGCTGCGCAGCCCGACGACCACCGGTTGATCCGGCGGATCCTCCCACAGCGGGTCGAGCGAACCGACCGTCGGCGGCTCGATGAAATTGCTGTTCGGCGGCGGCGACGCCGTCGCCCACTCCAGCGTGCCGGCGTTCCACGGGTCGTCGCCGGCGAGCGCGCCGACGCGCCGCGCGCGTACCGCGTCGGCCATCAGCGTCAGCACACCGGCCGCCATGAGCAGCGCGCCGCTCGACGCGAGCAGGTTGAGCGGCCCCCAGCCGGTCTGCGGCAGATAGGTGTAGACGCGGCGCGGCATGCCGTGGAGCCCGAGGAGGTGCATCGGAAAGAACGTGACGTTGAAGCCCACGAAGAAGAGCCCGAACGCCCACGCCGCGAGCCGCTCGCTCATCATCCGGCCGACGAGCTTCGGGTACCAGTAATAGATCGCTGCGACGAGCGGGAAGACCGCGCCGCCGATGAGCACGTAGTGGAAGTGCGCGACGACGAAGAACGTGTCGTGCAGCTGCACGTTGAGCGGCACGGAGGCGAGCATCACGCCCGTGAGGCCGCCGATGAGGAAGACCCAGAAGAATCCGAGCAGCCAGAGCATCGGCGATTTCAGCTCGACGCGTCCGCTCCACATCGTCGCGATCCAGCAGAAGAACTGCGCGCCGGTCGGGATCGCGATCATGATGCTCGCCGCCGTGAAGAAGCTCGCGCCGAGCTGCGGGACGCCGGTCGCGAACATGTGGTGCACCCACAGCCCGAAGCCGATGAACGCCGTCGACACGAGCGACAGCACGACCGGCAGGTAGCCGACCATCGCGCGGCGCGAGAACGTCGAGACGATCGTCGAGACGATGCCCGTGCCGGGGATGAAGATGATGTAGACCTCCGGGTGGCCGAAGAACCAGAAGAGGTGCTGAAAGAGCAGCGCGTCGCCGCCGCGATCGACGTCAAAAAAATGGGTGGAGACGAGGCGATCGAGGATGAGCGCGGTGCTCGCCATCATCACCGCCGGCATCGCGAAGATCACCATGAAGGAGGTGACGACCTGCGCCCAGACGAAGATCGGCACGCGGTTGAGCGCCATGCCCGGCGCGCGCATCTTGAAGGCGGTGGTGATGATCGACACGGCGACGGCCAGCGACGCGACTTCCGTCCACGTGATCATCTGCGCCCACACGTCCGGACGCTTCGTCGGGCTGAAGAGCTGCTCCGACAACGGCGGATAGCTGAACCAGCCGACGTCCGGGCCCGTGTTGAGGAAGAGCGAGAGGTAGAGAAAGATGCAGCCGCCGAGATACATCCAGTAGCTGAACGCGACGAGCCGCGGGAACGCGATCGCGCGCGCGCCGACCATCAGCGGCACGAAATAGATGCCGAACCCCTGCATCACCGGCACGGCGAACAGGAACATCATCGTCGTGCCGTGCGTGGCGAAGATCTGATCGTAGAGGTCGGGCCCGATGAACGGGTTCTCGGGGCGCGAGAGCTGCAGGCGCATCGTCGCCGCGAGCGCGCCCGCGAAAAGAAACATCACCGACGCCGTGGCGAGATAGCGCCGGCCGATCGCCTTGTGATCCACCGAGCGCAGCCAGCCGAGCGCTCCGGGCGCGTCGGCCCACGTTCGTTCGAGCCCGGTGGGATCCTCGAGCACCGGTGGGAGTCCGCGGCGCGGCTCCGATCAGCGCGGCGGAATGTCGAGCAACGCCGGAGTGCGAGTCGGAATCGCCGGCCATGGTCGCCTCGCTACGCCGGCAGCGCGCGCAGATCGCGGCCGCCGAGCCGGACGAACATCTCTTCGTCTTCCGCCCGCGCGGCGTCGATGCTGGCCGGCCACGGCTCCTCGACCTTCATCAGCGCGAGCGCGGCGCCCACGAGCGCCATGTTCTTCATGAAGTGGATCATCTCGTTCTGCTTCTTCAGGGGATCCTGCTCTTCCCAGAAGCGATGCATCTGGAAGCTGACGGGGATGAGGAACGCGATGATCGCCGCGAGGCCCTGCTTCGGCTTGAGGCCGGCGATGATGCTGAGGCCGCCGGCGAGGAGCATCGCGCCGCTCGCCTGCACCGCCTGCTGGGGCGAGGGGACGCCCTTGGCCGCGGCGTACTGGCCCATCTCTTCGCTGTGCTGGAGATGGTTGACGCCGTTGTAGGCGAAGAAGCCGCCGAAAATCAGTCGGCCGAGTACATGTAGCGCGCGCATTGACGCCTCCGCGCGGTCCAGATGCACTCTTCGTTCCCGATGAGCGCACGGCAGAGCTCGGCGTGGAGAACACCGTCATGGCTGGATGGCTGATGGCTAATGGCTATGGCTGATGGCTGGCGTCAAGAGGTCAGCCATCGCCATCCCAGCCATCAGCCATTAGCCATTAGCCATTAGCCATTAGCCATTAGCCATTAGCCCTCAGCCATGACGGTGTTTCGCGTGGCCTGCTCGATGTGCGCGGCGTGATGGCGGCAGTGCCACGCGTACATCGCGATCGCCTCCTCCACCGGCACGGCGCCCCACTCCTTGTGCTGGTACGTTTTGCGGAAATCGGTTTCCGGCAGCGCGCGCAGGAACGCCACCCACCGCCGATGCAGCGCGTCGAGCAGCGTCAGCGATACCTCGATCGCGCCGTGCTTGGCTTCAGGCAGCTCCGCCCAGACCTGCTCCTCGTAGGTCGTGATGCGCGGGTTGTCCTCGGTGACGGCGAGCTTGGTGCGGATGTACGCGTTCATGTGGCTGTCGGGCACGTGATGGATCACCTGGCGGATCGTCCAGCCACCCGGGCGGTACGGCGTCTCGAGCTGCGCGTCGGTGAGGCCGCCGGCCAGCGAGCGGAAGCGCGCCGGCGCGCCCTCGATCGTCGCGATGTGCGCCGCGCGCGTCGCGCGATCGAGCGGCTGCGTGAGGCGCTCGAATTTGCCGACGGGGTATCGGAGCTTCTCGAGGTCGGTCACGAATTTCCTCCTGCGCTAGAATCCGGGTCCGGACGGCCTTCAGGCCGCCCCGCACATCACGAGGCTTTCCATGTTACGAGCATCGCTCGCTTTCGTCGTCGTACTCTCGTTCATGATCTTGATGCTGCCGGCTCATGGCTCGCCGACCATGCATGCGCAGCAGCCCGGCGCCGCGTCGACGAGCGCCGGGCAAGCGGGCCGCGGCGGCAGCCAGGCGGCGAGCGCCGGACCGGTTCCGGCGATCGACGCGCGCACGGTCGGCATGCAGAAGATCGACGGCTACTTTCCGCTCTACTGGGACGATCGCAGCGGATCGCTCTTCCTCGAGATCCCGCGGCTCAACACCGAGTTCCTCTACTCGACCGGCCTGTCGGCCGGCCTCGGATCGAACGACATCGGGCTCGATCGCGGCGCCGGCGGCGGCGGACGCATCGTGTACTTCGACCGCATCGGTCCGCGCGTGCTGCTCGTGCAGCCGAACCAGTCGTTCCGATCGAGCAGCACGAACGCGGCCGAGCGCCAATCGGTCGAGGATTCGTTCGCGAAGTCGATCCTGTGGGGCTTCGCCGTCGCCGGGGAGAGCGGCGGCCGCCTGCTGGTCGACGCCACCGACTTCTTCCTGCGCGACGTGACGAACGCGGCGAGCGCGCTCAGGCCCGGCACCGATCGGGTCGATCGCACGCGCAGCGCGTTCTACCAGGCGCAGACGAAAGGATTCCCGGAGAATACCGAGATTGACATGACGCTCACCTTCGTCAACGACGCGGCGGGCGGACGCGGCGGCGGCGGCCCGGCGCAGGGTCCGCCGCCGATCGAAGGCGGCGCGGGCCGCGGCGGCGGACGCGGCGGCGGCCTCTTCTCGGGATCGGTCGCGAGCGTGACGCCGACGGCCGAGGCGGTCACGATGCGCGAGCACGCGTCGCTCGTCGAGCTGCCGGACGGCAACTACAAGCCGCGCTGGGACGATCCGCGCGCCGGCTACGGCGGCCTCACCTTCGTCGACTACAGCGTGCCGATCGGCGAGCCGATGCAGATGCACTACGTCCGTCGTCATCGCCTCGAGAAGAGGGACCCGAACGCCGCGGCCGGCGAGCCGGTGAAGCCGATTCAGTACTGGGTCGATTCAGGCGCGCCCGAGGACGTGAAGAAGGCGCTCGTCGAAGGCGCGAGCTGGTGGAGCCAGGCCTTCGACGCGGCCGGGTTCCGCAACGGGTTCAAGGTGGACGTGCTGCCTGCCGGCGCCGATCCGATGGACATCCGCTTCAACATGATCAACTGGGTGCATCGATCGACGCGCGGCTGGAGCTCGGGCGGCAGCGTCGCCGATCCGCGCACGGGCGAGATCATCAAGGCGACGGTCACGCTCGGGTCGCTGCGCGATCGTCAGGACTATCTGATCTTCGAAGGACTCCTCTCGCCCTACGCGACCGGCGCCGAGAAGCCGGCGGTGCTCTACGAGACCGCGCTGAAGCGGATTCGCCAGCTCGCGGCGCACGAGGTCGGCCACACGCTCGGCCTCGGCCACAACTACTACGACAGCGAGAAAGGGTGGATCTCGGTGATGGACTACCCGCACCCGCTGGAGAAGCTGAACGCCGACGGCTCGATCGATCTCTCGGACGCATACCCGCAGCACATCGGCGACTGGGACAAGGTGACGATCGACTACGGCTATCGCCAGTTCCCGCCGGGCACCGACGAGAAGAGCGAGCGCGCCGCGCTCACCAGGATTCTCGACGATGCGTGGGCGCAGGATCTGCGGTACATGACCAATCAGGACACCGACTCCAATCCGAAGGTCGATCAGTGGTCGAACGGCGTCGATCAGGCCGACGAGCTGCTGCGGCTGATGAAGGTGCGCCGCTCGGCGCTCAACCGCCTGGGCGAGCACACGATTCGCGCCGGCGCGCCGATGGCGACGATCGAGGAGCCGCTCGTGCCGATTTACATGTATCACCGCTACGCCGTGGAATCGACCGCGTCGATGGTCGGCGGGCAGGACTATATCTACGCCGTGCGCGGCGATCGGCGGACGCCGACCAAAGGCGTCGGCGTCGACGATCAGCGCAAGGCGCTCGACGCGCTCGCTGTCACGCTGCGGCCGAGCGAGCTCACCGTGCCCAAGCCGGTGCTCGATCTCATTCCGCCGCGGCCGCCGGGCTGGGGCATGCACCGCGAGCTCTTCCCGCGCACGACCGGCGACACCTTCGATCCGCTCGGCCCCGCGACGGTCGCCGCCGACGTCACGGTCGGCTTCACGCTGCAGCTCGATCGCGCGGCGCGCATGGTGGCGCAGCACGCCGTCAACCCGCAGATGCCGGGGCTCGAGGACGTGATCGATCGGCTGACCGCCGCCACCTTCGACGCGCCGACGGCGACGCCGTACGAGGCGGCGATACGGCGCGCCGAAGAGCGCGTGCTCGTCGATCGCGTGATGTGGCTCGCGACCGCTTCGCCCAACAGCGAAGTGCGCGCGATCGCGTCGATGAAGCTGTCGAAGCTCGCGGCGCGGCTGAAGACGCAGGTGGCGAAGACGGAAGCCGACGGCGCCGAGCGATCGCTCATCGCCGCCGACATCAAGCGCTTCCTGGAGCGCGGCGTCGATCCGGCGCGGCCGATTCCGCATCCCGCGCCCGACGCGCCGCCCGGCGCGCCGATCGACGCCGGGAACGACTGGCTCGCCGCGCCGCGTTGGTACTAGACAATATGGAATGACCGGCTCGCTATCGTAACGTCGTAGTGCTGTCGCACTCGACAAGGTGGTGTGTGCCACCGTGAT
>QHWK01000414.1 GCA_003223775.1 Acidobacteriota bacterium | reverse complement strand
AACCTGCTCGCCGGCGTCACGATGGTCGCGCACCACAACCCGTTCTACGCGGAGCTGCGGCGCACGGTGCCGATTCGCGTCGTCCGGCGCTACGGGTGGGCGCATTCGTTCGAGCTCGAGCGGCAGCCGGCGGGCGCGCGCGGCGAGCCGGGCGGGGAGATCGCCGCGCGGTGGCGCGCGACGCCGCCCGATGCGCCGTTCATGGTGCATCTCGCGGAAGGCGTGGATGCGGCGGCGTGCGGTGAACTGGCGCGCCTCGAGGCGCTCGGCTGCCTGCAGGCGAACACGGTGCTGGTCCACGGCGTCGCGATCGACGACGTCGGCTGGCAGCGCGTGGCGCGCGCGGGCGCCGGGATGGTGTGGTGCCCGGCGTCGAACGTCTTCCTCTTCGGCAGAACGCCGAGCGTGCGCGCGCTCCTCGATCGCAACGGCGGC
The DNA here is from genome assembly GCA_003223775.1 of Acidobacteriota bacterium. Classification (GTDB taxonomy): domain Bacteria; phylum Acidobacteriota; class Vicinamibacteria; order Vicinamibacterales; family CAVVIG01; genus QHWK01. The sequence goes on along the minus strand of QHWK01000414.1, from coordinate 5,331 downwards.
GCACCGCGGATCGCGCTCGGCACCGACTCGCGCATCACCGGGTCGCGCGATCTGCTCGACGAGCTTCGCGTGGCGCGCGCCACGGCGCCGGTGACGGCGGAGGAGCTCTTCGCGATGGTGACGCACACTGCCGCGTCGCTGCTGCGCCAGCCGCGCGCCGGGAGGATAGCGGTCGGGCTGCCCGTCGATCTCACGATGATTGCGGCAAACGGCAGCGCGCCGCTCGAGACGCTGCTCGCCGCGACGCGGCGCGACGTGCGGCTCGTCGTCGTCGACGGCCGGCCGCTCGTCGCCGATCCCGATCTGCTGCCGGTGTTCGAGGCGCGACGCGTCGTGCCGCGGCCGATGCGCGTCGACGATGCGGCGAAGATCGGAGAGTCGGGGCTCGTGCGGCGGATCGCGGGGTGTCCGATCGTCGAGCCCGGAGTGTCGGCGGCGTGAAGGCAGGCAGAGTGTCGGCGCTCGCGCGCATCGCGGAGCTGAGCGTGGCGTTCGTCTGCTCGAACCTCGCGCGCGCGGCGATCGGCTTCGGGTTGACGCTCGTTCTCGGCCGCGGCCTCGGCGCCGCGCGCTTCGGCGGCTGGATTCTCTGCACGACCTGGGCGGCGACGCTGACCTTCATCGCCGATCTCGGCTTCGGCGTGCTGCTGACGCGCGACGGCGCGCGTCCGGGAGCGCAGCCGCCGCTGCTGCTCGCCGCGTCGCTGGCGTGGCGGCTGGCGCTCGCGATTCCGCTGGCGCTCGTCCTCATCGTCGCCGCGCCAAGGCTTGCGTCCGACGGCGAACTGATTCGCGGCCTGCGAGCCGCGTCGCTGCTCGGCGTCGCCGGCGCCGCGTACGGCTGCTTCGGCGCGCTGCTGCGATCGCAGCCGCGCTGGCTGCCGCGCGTGCTCGGCATGGAGACCGCGTGGCTCGCAGCGCAGGTCGCCGCGTCGTGGTGGACGGTGCACGCCGGCGGCGGCATCGTGCGGCTGGTTGCCGTCGCCGTTGCCGTCCAGGGCGCGCAGATCCTGACGGCCGTCGCGATCTGGCGTCCGGTGTTCGGCGCCGGCGCCGCGGCGCCGCGCGAGGTGCGGGCGGCGCTCGTGACGACGCTGCGGCGCGCGCTGCCGTTTGCGGCGTCGGGCCTCGTCGCGAACCTGCAGGCGCGCATCGCGCCGCTGATGCTCGGCTATCTCGCCGCGCCGGTGGAGCTCGGATGGTTCACGGCGGCGTCGCGCGTCGGCCGCGTTGCGCGGCTCACGCCGCAGGCGATTTTCGCCGGCGCGCTGCCGGTGCTGTCGCACGAGTACGCGCGCGACCGCGCCGAGGCGCGCCGCGTGTCGCGCACGCTCGATCGCGCGCTCGCGGCGGCGGCCGCGTGCGCCGTCGTGGTGAGCCTGCTGTTCGCCGCGCCGTTGATGCGGCTGATCTTCGGCGCTTCGTTCGCGCCCGCCGCGCCGTCGCTGATGTGGGTGGCGATCGGCCTCGTCCCGTCGCTGAGCAACTCGGCGCGGAAGATCTTCCTGTACGCCGCGGGCGCCGAATCGGTCGTCGTTCGATGGAGCGCGCTCGCCGTTGTCCTCGAAGGCGCCGCGGGCGCGGCGCTGATTCCGGCGCTCGGAAGCGTCGGCGCCGCCATCAGCGCGGCGCTCGCCGAGGCGGCGATCCTGATGCCGCTACGCAAGGAGAGCGGCGAGCCCGTCAAGAACCGTGCGCTCGCTGTCGTCAATTAATCTTAGGAATTAGGAATTAGGAATTTGGAATTTGGAATGTGGAATGCGTGATCACGGTCGTGACAGCCTGGCGACGAATTCCACGTTCCACATTCCAAATTCTTAATTGCGCGACTCGGCGTAGATCCGCTCGAATGCGGCCGCGGTCCAATCGGCGTCGTGCACGAGCGTCCAGGCACGCGCGGCGGCGGCGATTCCGTTCCGCCGCGCGGGATCCTCGATCAGCCGGACCACCTCCGAAGCGAGCGCGGCGGCGTCGCCGACCGGCACGGCGACGGCGCGTCCCTGCGGCGCCCAGTCCGCTGCGTAGCCGACGGGGGTCGCTACCGTCGGCACGCCGGCGCACGCCGCCTCCAGCATCGCGACGCTCGCCGCTTCGTGACGCGACGAGACGATGTGCACGTGGGCGCGCGCATAGAAGGCGCCGAGCGCGTCGGCGGGTTGAAAGCCGTGAAACGCGACGTGCGCATCGAGCCCGAGCGCATGCGCGTCGGCCTGCACGGCGCCGCCGAGCGTGTCCTCGCCGACGATGTCGAGGCGCGCCGAGGGCACGCGGCGAACGATGGCCGCCACCGCGCGCAGCAGCGTCGGGTAATCCTTCACGCGATTGAGGCTCGCGACGCGCAGGAGGCGCCACGGAGGGCCATCGGCGCGCGGCGCGTCGGGAAACAGCCGCGGCTCGACGCCGATGGGCACGATCTCCACGCGGCGGGCGGCGAGCGCCGGCATCGCCGCCATGAACTGCGTGGCCACCGTCACGCACGCGGCGCGGCGGATCGCCGCCGCGATCGCCCGGCGATCGATCCAGCGGCGCTGCAGCCCGTAGTCGATCTCGGGCAGCGCGACGAGCTCGCCGCTGTCGAGAGTCAGGACGACGGGGATGCCGAGCGCGCGGCCGACGCTGGTGGCCGCGACGCCGGCCGGCATGCCCCAGTACGCGTGCAGCACGTCGAACGGTCCGCGCGCCGCGATCGCGCGCCGCAGGCGGGAGCGCACGCGCAGGCGCCGCAGCCCCGGCGGACCGACGACCCGGCCGAGATCGTGGACGGTCGCGCCCAGGAGCGGATACGATGCGGGCGCGCGAAGGTAATCGAGGACGAACACGTGCACGTCGTGGCGCCGCGCGAGCCGTTCGACGAGCCAGAGCAGCGCGGGCACGACGCGTTCACGTCCGGATCGATCGACGCCGCCGGTGACCACGATGGCTAGACGCATGGCTCGCAACGTTCTGATCGCCGTCTTGATTATGGCGGCACCGATTCGCGCCGCGCGGACCACCGTCGACATCTACTTCATCGACGTCGAGGGTGGGCAGTCGACGTTGATCGTCACTCCGCGCGGCGAGTCGCTGCTCGTGGACACCGGGTTTCCCGGTCCGGGCGATTACCTGCTGACGACGCACTTCCACGCCGACCACGACGGCGGCGTCGTCGAGCTCGCGCAGCTGATGCCGATCGGCACGTTCATCGATCACGGGCGTGTGCTGCCGGCGGCCGAGGAGACCTCACGCGGCACGCTCGCCGCGTTCGATCGCTATGCAGCCGTTCGCGCGAAAGGGCGCCACCTCGAGCCTGCGCCGGGCGAGCGGCTGCCGCTCGAGGACGTCGAGGCGATCGTTGTGAGCGCCGCGGGATCGACCCTCGCGAGGCCGCTCGCCGGCGCGGGCGAGCCGACTGCAGGGTGCAGCGCCGTTGCGCCGCCGGCGCAGGAGCCGCACGAGAACCCGCGCTCCACGGGCTTCCGCCTGCAGTTTGGCCGCTTCCGATTTCTCGATGTGGGCGATCTCACCGGCGCGCCGCTGTACGCGCTCGCGTGCCCGAAAAGTCTTGTCGGTCCCGTCGATGTCTACCTCGTCGCCCATCACGGCGGCGCCGACGTCGGCGATCCGGCGCTGTTCGCGGCGCTCGGTCCGCGCGCGGCGATCGTCAACAACGGACCGACGAAGGGCGGCGCGCCCGAGGCGCTCGCGACGCTGCGCGCGCTCGCGCCGCGCGTGGACGCATGGCAGCTCCATCGATCGCAGAACGCCGGCGCGCAGAACGCCGCCGACGATCGCATCGCGAACCTCGACACGTCGACGGCGCACTGGTTGAAGCTCACGGCGCGCGCCGACGGCTCCTTCACGATCGCCAACGGCCGCACGGGCGCCGAAAAGCGCTACGACGCGCAACGCCGATAGAGCGCGTTGCGCAGTCGATGTAGGGCGGCCCTTTCATCCTGGATCCGATCCAGGATCAGATCCAGGATCAGATCCAGGATCGGATCCAGGATCGCGGCAGGCGTATCGGTCACGCCGTCCGGCTGTAACGCGCCAGCGCCACGGTGACGTTGTCCCGTCCGTCCCGGCGGACCGCCGTGTCGACGAGGCGCGCGGCCGCGCGATCGAGATCGCGCTCGGCCTTCAGCACCGCCTCGAGCTCGCGGTCCGGCAGCGCGCCGTGCAAGCCGTCGGTGCACAGCACGATCGTCTGCCCGTCGGTGAGTTCGCGTTCGTCCACTCGCACGTCGAGCTCCGGCCGCGCGCCGACGACGCTCGTCAGCACGTGGCGCATCGGATGCCGCTCGAAGGCCGCCGCGGCGAGCCCGGACTCCTTCATGAGCATCTCGACCCATGAATCGTCGGTCGTGATCGCCGTCAGCGCGCCGTCGAACGAGTAGATCCGGCTGTCGCCGACGCTCGCGTAGACGAGGCGCGATCGGTCGACGATCGCGGCGACGATGGTCGTGCCCATGCCGCTGTACTCGGCGTGCTCGCCGGCCGAGCGGTAGACGCGGCCGTTCGCGATCCTGATCGCGGTGGACAGCCGGTTCGCGGCGACCGAGTGCGTCGTGTCGAACCCGAACGGCCACGTCACATCGCGATCCGCGGCGCTTTCCTGGAGAAAGGATCGGAGCGCGTCGAGCGCGAGGCGCGACGCCACCTCGCCCGCGTTGTGCCCGCCCATGCCGTCGGCGACCGCGACGACGGCAAGGTGCGGCTCCCAGAGCGTCGAGTCCTCGTTGATCGCGCGCACCGTCCCCGGATGCGTTCGCGAGACGACGGTGAGCATCGATCAGTTCCGGATGCTGACGATGCGCGTTCGCGTCGCGAGATAGACGCGGCCGTCGGACGCGACGGCGAGCGCCTGGATGCCGCCGTCGACGTCGATCGGCACGCGCTCGACGCGCGCGGGCGTCGTGTGCGTCTCGGGATCGAAGCTGACGCGCAGCACCTGGGCGCTCTCCGCCGACGCCATCCAGAGATCGCCGCGCACGAACGCGACGGCGGAAGGGGCGGCTTCCGCAGGCAGGGCGTACCGGCGGTTCGCGGCGGCTGTGCGCAGCTGCGATCGGCCGGCCTCGCGTGCGTCGGCGATCCACAGCGCGCCGCCGCTGCTGTCCCAGTCGAATCCCGCGGGCGCGATCAGTCCTTCGGCAATGGCCGGCGCGCGCTGGTCGCGCGGCGTCGTGCCGTCGGCGTTCAAGCGCAGCAGCTTCCCGTTGAGCGACGCCGGGTCGTCGGCAAGGCGCGCGTCGCCGCCCGTGTCGAACGCCGCATACAGCTTCCCGTCGGCGCCGAACCGCAGCGACGCGCGCGGCGGCGCTCCCACGGGAATCCGATCGAGCAGCACCGCCG
>QHWK01000413.1 GCA_003223775.1 Acidobacteriota bacterium | reverse complement strand
CCACTTCGCGAAGCGAAGTGGCGGGCCCAGCAGGACTCGAACCTGCGACCTCCTGGTTCGTAGCCAGACGCTCTATCCAACTGAGCTATGGGCCCGAGGGGTCAGAAACCCCGATCCTAGCATTCTTCGAAGCGCGCAAGGAAGAGACGGCGCGCGGACCGATCACGATCGCCAGGCCGCCGTCCGCCGCCACGCGACGTACGCCGGCAAACGGACGAACGGCCTCCGGCCGCGTACGCCGCAGGATGAAGACGCACGCCGCGCCGAGCGCGTAGAAGATCCACCCGACGAAGACGACGTAGGTGAGGAGCTGCTCGAAGGTGCCCGAGGCCGCGAGCACCATCGACCACACCGTGCCCGCCACGATGCTCACCGCCGGCGTCCCATAGCGCGGGTGGACGTCGCCGAGCACGCGGAAGAACAGGCCGTCGCGCGCCATCGCGTAGTACACGCGCGGCGCCGTGATCGTCATGCCGTTGGTCGCCGAGAAGATCGACACGAGAATCGCCGCCGCGATCAGCTTCGCCGCGCGCGCGCCGACGATCGCGCTCACGGCGTCGGCCGCGACGCGATCCGACGCCGCGACGCCGTCGGTGCCGAGCGCCGCCATGTAGCCGACGTTCGCGAGCACGTAAATGAAGATGAGCGACGAGGTGCCGAGGACGATCGCGCGCGCGAAGATTCGCTGCGGATCGATCGCCTCGCCGGCCGAGAACGTCACGTACTGCCACCCCTCGTACGCCCAGAGGACGCCGATCATCCCCAGGCCCATGCCGGAGAGGAGGGCCGGCGTGATCGACTCCGGCCACATCGCGGCCGCGCCGCCCGACGGCGCGCGCCGCGCGGCGATGAGCACCACGCTCATCGCGAGCAGCGCGCCGACCTTGATCGCGGTGCTCCAGTTCTGCACGTCGGCGCTCCGCCGCGTGCTGCGGACGTTGATGGCCGCGACGATCGCCAGCAGCGCGACGGACGCGGCTTTCCGCGCGAGCGGACCGAGCGCAACGAACTCCTGCAGATACGCCGCCGCCGCCACCGCGAGCGTCGCCGCCGACCCGGCGGCGATGACGAGAAAGAACGTCCATCCGTAGAGGAATGCCGTCAGCGGCCCGAACGCGTCGCGCAGGTACACATAGAGGCCGCCGGCCGCGGGATTCATCGCGCCGAGCTCGCCGTACGCGAGCGCACCGAGAAGCGACAGCACGCCGCCGACGATCCACACGACGAGCGCCGGACCGGCTCGCCCGCCCGCCTGCCGCACGACGCCGCCGGGCACGAGAAAAATGCCAGAGCCGATAACCGTGCCGATCACGATCAGCACCAGATCGCGGAAGCCGAGGACGCGATTCAGCACGCGATCGGTCACATCCATTGCACCGCTACGATAACACCGGGCGAAAACGCGCGCGGATGCGCCTCGCACTTCAGCCCGCGCTCTTCGCGCTGCCACGGTCGTCCTCGAAGCCATCGCACGCGCCACGAGCGGACACGACGTGCGCATGCGTACCGCAGCCGTTCGATCGCCGCGCGCCATCCGCTCTTCGCTCACGCATCAGGGGAACGCTTGTTGCTCGATGTGCGCGGTCGTTCCAAATCGACCGAGGGCATATGCGTGACGAGGAGGAACACCCGTGAATGTAAGAACGGTCTCGATCGTCTCGAAATCTGTCTGGGCCGCGTGCGTCGGCGTGATGCTCGTCGCGAGCGCCGCCGGGTACCGCATAGCGGCGCAGAGCTCGTCCACGCTTGGGCCGGCGTTCGAGCGCCGGATCATGGCCGCCGCGCTTCCAGAATCGCCGTTCGATCTCCGATTCTTCAGCACGGCCGTGAAGACCGACGCGAACGGCCAAGTGATCACCGACGTCAACTCGCCGCCGCCGCACAAACTCGTCGGCGCCGAGGCCGCAGGTGAGCGCGCGGGGCTGCCGCGCTTCACGAAGATCATGTTCGCCAACTCGTATAACAGCGGCACGCCCGCCGATCGTCTCGATCCGAACAATCAGATCGTGAAGAGCGGCGATCAGCACTGGCCGCACGTGAAGCAGCCGATGCGCAGCTGGCCGAACGCCGTCGCGGTCACGCCCGACGGCGCGAAGGTGTACGTCACGCTGCCGGGGCGTGAAGGCTATCCCGACTGGCGCGTCGCCGTGGTCAACACGAGCACGCGCGCCGTCTCGAAGTGGATCGATCTGCGGCCCGCGGGACAAACGCGGGCCACGCGGCCGGACGGCATCGCCATCTCGCCGCTCAACACATCGATCTTTCCACGGCCCTACGCCGTCGTCGTCAACGATTACGCGAACTTCGCGAGCGTCGTCGACACCGGCAACGACAGCGTGATCGGCGAGTTCGCAACCGACTTCTACGGCGAGGATCTGATCTTCAACGCCGCCGGCACGCGCCTGTATGTGACGGACCGGTTCAACGACCAGGTGCGCGCGTTCTCGATCGCGCCCGGCCCGTTCATCACGCAGATCGCGGCGATTCCCACGGGGACCACCGACCTCGATCGCACGAACCCGCGCGATCTCACGCTCAGCGCCGACGGCAACACGCTGTACGTCGCGAACACGCTCGGCCACACGATCGCGGTGATCAACGTGGCCGGCGACGCTAACCAGCTCGTGAAGACGATGCCGGTCGGCGGCCTCGCCACCGACGTCAAGGTGGCGGGCCGCTGGGGTATCGTGTCGGGCCACGAGACCAACAGCGTGCTGAACGAGCCGGAGACCGGACACGGGCTGCCGAAAAAAGTGAACGGCGTCGCGATCAGGAATTCGGGCGCGCCCCTCGGCTATCTGCCCGTGATGACCGACGCCACGCGTGCGACCACGTTCGACGACATCGGAACCGAGCTGAACGTCTTCGACACGGCGACGAACCGCTTCGTCTACCGGTACGTCGACTTCCAGCGCGACCTCTCGATGCTGGTGACGCCTGGCGCCGTCGTGGACCTCGGCGATCACGAAGCCGGCCAGAAGATCATCAGGGGCAGCGGCGCCGAACAGATTGCCTTCCGCGGCGACCTGCTCTTCGTCTCGCAGCTGCATTCGGATCAGATCGAAGTCTTCCGCGTGAACCAGGCGCCGGCCGATCCGTCGCAGATCCTCACGCAGCTGTCGATGCAGTTCACCGGCGGCATCACGCCGCAGGGCCTCGCCGTCTCGCCCGACGGACAGACGCTCTTCGTCGCGAACATGCAGACCGAGGACCTCTCCTTCCTCGGCGTGAACGCCGACGGCACACTCACCCGCCAGGGGTTCGTCGCCGTCGGCGTCACCGATCACACGCCCGATCCGGTGAAGGGCGGCACGGGCGATCACCTGTTCGCGACGCACGAGGAGGTCGGCCTGCGCTGGCTGTTCACGCAGTCGTACTCCGACGATGGCCAGAAGTCGTGCGGGCACTGCCACTGGCAGAGCCGCAACGACGGCAACCAGTGGAACGTCGGCGGCAACGCGGTGGGCGGACCGAAAGCGGTGCCGCAGAACAAGGATCTCTCCGACAACTGGCCGCAGTGGTTCGAAGGGCTGCTCAACAACATGAGCAGCTACGCGTCGACCTGCAACGGCGAGCTCAACGTCGCTGAGCGGCGCACGGCGCTCTTCCCGCAGGCGGCGCTCGCCGATCGGCTGCGCGCGCGCGACGCGTTCGTGCAGCAGAAGACGGCGGAGAACTCGCGCGCGATCGGGCGCCCGGAGCTCGAGGGCGACGCCTTCTCGATCGGCTACTACGAGATGGCGTTCAAGCAGATTCTCTGGACGCAGAACGAGACGCGGCTGATGCCGAACCCACTCAAGCAGTTTCCGGACGCGGCGGCCGCGGCTCAGATCGCGCGCGGCAAATTCCTGTTCACGGCGGAAGTCGCGGACGGCGGGAGCGGCTGCGCGAGCTGTCATCACAACGGCAACAAGATCACCAACGGCCAGGTCGACGACACGTTCCAGGACTTCAACATCCACGAGCCGGGCGTGATCGCCGAGACGACGGTCAGCAACGACGGCGTGTTCCTGAGGCTCGACGCGAACTACATCTTCGAGCCGTTCGCGACGCCCTCGGATTCCGGCGGCCGGCAGAACATCAGCAGCCGGAACACGAAGCACCTGCGCGCGTTCTGGGACAGCGTGCCACGGTGGCTGAACCACGGGTCGGCGCACACGGTGCGCGAGATTCTGCTTGGACCCGATTCGCCGCTGCTCGTCCGCCGATCGTGCTGCCCACGGAGGTCCCGATCACGATCGCCGACAGCAGCGGCGCGTTCGCCGGCGACGGGAAGGGGCCGATCTACGTGAGCCTCGACAAGCCGGTGCAGGTGTCGCCGCCCGATCAGGCCTATCCCGAGGGACGGCTGCAGATCGATCGGCTCGGCAGCGACAACCTCGCGCCGTTGATCGTCGTCAACGGCGGTGCGCGGCAGATCAACCCGGCGCTCGCCGCGAACAACATCGCGGTGATCAAGGACACGCACGGGAAGACGTCGCAGCTGTCGGCCGGCGATATCGAGGCGATCTCGAAGTACCTGATGTCGCTACAGAAGTAGCGAAGACGCCCGCGAAAAAAGGGGTCGTACCCCTTTTTTCGCGGGCCGCCTTTTTCGGTCAGAAGCGCAGCGGCGCGCCGAGGCGGATGCGCGGCTGCCGCATTCCAGCGTGGCTCGTACCGTGTCCCCGGTCTTCTGGGGCGCTGATTCTCCGGCACCGCCGCGGCGCGGTGAAAAGAGATATTCCGGCCGGCGGTCACTATAATGCCGGAAATTCTCGAGGAGCATCCAATGCGCTGGATATTCGCCGCCGCTCTCTCGCTGTTCATCCAGTCGCCGCCCGCCGCGAACCTGCCGCCCGCGTATCCGCGGACGGGGGCGGCGAAGATTCTCGACAACGATCGCGTGCAGGTGTGGAACATCGGGTGGCTGAAGGGCTCGCCCTCGCCGCTGCACCGCCACGTCTACGATCTGGTCGGCGTCTACTACGAGCCGGGCGATCGCATGATCATCTCGCCGGAAGGCGCGAAGCGGCCGGTGTCCACCAAAGCATGGGACATCGCGTTCCAGCGCGTCGGCGTCACGCACATCGAGGAAGGCACGAGCGAGGCGCCGCTGCGCGCCGTGTTCGTCGAGATGAAGCAGCCGGGCGCGTACGGCACCGACGCGTCGGGCGGCAAGGCGCCCGCCTTCTCGGGCCAGGGCGGGACGCAGAAGCTGGACAACGAGCGCGTCACCGTGTGGGAGTACACGCAGCCGCCGTCGGCGCAGCCTCACCGGCATACGCACGACGCGGTCGTGGTATCGATCGCCGGCGGGAAACCGAGCGCCGCGTGGGTGAAGCAAGGCACCGAGCACAGCGGCGAAGGCGCAAGCGGCGCCTCGCGCGTGTATGTATTCGAGATCAAATAAGACGATGTTTCGAGATCGAGGGAGTGACCGACTATCACGAAGTGACGAAGATCCACGAAAACACGAAGACGTTTTGTACAAGAAATATTCGTGGTCTTCGTGGATTTTCGTGTCTTCGTGAAAGGACGTCACTCCCCCTTTTCGCATTGGAGGCCGGCCGTGAAGCAGATTATCGCGACGCCGTGTGTGCTCGTTCTGGCGATCGCGGCGCTCGCGGCGCAGGCGCCGCGGCCGGCAGTGCCGACGATTCCGTTCGAGTCGGCGATCGACTTCCTGAAGCTGTCGCCCGACATGAACCTCGGCGAAGTGCTCGGCGTCGCCGTCAACTCGAAGGGGCACGTCGTCGTGCTGAACCATCAGGGCAACGCAGCCGCGGGTCCGCTGTACGGCAACGCGTCGACGCAGATTCTCGAGTTCGACCAGACCGGCAAGTTCGTGCGCGAGATCGGCAAGGGCGTCTACGGCATCGGCTACTCGCACAGCGTGCGGTTCGACAAGTACGACAACCTGTGGGTCGTCGACAAAGGAACCAACGCCGTCGTGAAGTTCAGCGCGGCGGGCATGGTGACGCTGAATCTCGGCCGGCGCCCGGAAGGGCCGGACGATCCGGCCGAGTCGTACTACCGGCCCGGACGGCGCGAGCCGCCGGTTCACGTCGACGGCTACTTCCGCCAGCCCACCGACGTCGCCTGGGATTCCGACGACAACATCTACGTGAGCGACGGCTACACGAACTCGCGCGTCGCGAAGTTCGACAAGCAGGGCAACTGGGTGAAGTCGTGGGGATCGCGCGGCTCCGGCGGCGCGCACGCCGACGAGAACCCGGGGCAGTTCAACACGCCGCACAACATCGGCATCGATCGCCAGAACAACGTCTACGTCGCCGATCGCGGCAACCGCCGCATCCAGGTGTTCGACGTCGACGGCAAGTTCCTGCGCATGATTCACCTGAACGTGCCGTACGACAAGAAGCGCCACCCGGTGCTCGGCAACCTGCCCGCGAACCCGCCCGACGAGACGGCACCGTGGACGATCTGCATCACGAACACGCCGACGCAGTATCTCTTTGCGACCGATCAGGAGCCGGGCCGGATCTACAAGCTGTCGCTCGACGGCACGATCCTCGGCATGCTCGGCGAAGCGGGCCGCGGCGTGAAGCAGTTCAACTGGATCCACGGGCTCGCCTGCCCGTCCGAAGACGTCGTGTTCGTGGCGGACATGAACAACTGGCGGATCCAGAAAATCACGCTGCGGCCGGATCGGTCGAAGCCGGCCACACGCCATTAAGAATTGAGAATTTGCTAGCGTTGCTCCAACCGTTCGTGGAGCAGGCGCGCGTCGGCGAACAGCGCGGCGAGGCGCGCGCGCAGGTCGCGCGGCGTTCCGACATCATGCGGATCCAGCCTCGTGGCGCACGCGCCGCGCTGCGCCAGCCACGAGAAGACGATCGGCGCGAGCGCGACACGTTCATCCGAGGCGCGCGACAGCGGGCTGCGGAAAAATCTCATCACGCGCTGCGCGTGGACGGCGAGATCGGCGCCGCTGCGCCGCGTCCGCTGGATCATCGTCCGGCCGTCGACGGCGGCGGCCACGAGCTCCACCGAGTCGGCTTCGATCGACCTCAGCAGCACGAGCACGTCGCGCTGGAGCGCACGCGGCACGTCGCGCGCGTCGAGATCCGGCGCGCCGATCTGCACGTTCGCCTCCGGCTGCAGCGCGGCGATCAGCGCCGCTTCGCGCAGCAGCGCCTCGAGATCGGAGCCGACCTCGGTCCACTCCGCGTCGGCGGCCAGCGCCATCGCCGGCTTGATCCCGCGCCAGCGGCGCTCCGCGAAGTGCGCGCGCAGGCGCCGCCGCAGATTGACGGCCTTGCCGACATACAGCGCGCGGCCCTCGCTGTCGCGCAGCACGTACACACCCGGCGCCGCCGGCGCATTGCGGCAGATCCGCTCGCCGGCGCGGCGCCACGCGTCGCGCCGATCTTCCAGCACGAGCGCCTGCGCGACGAGCCGCCGCGCGAGATCCGGCGGCGCGCCGCGGATGCCGAGCACCTCCGCCGCGAGCCGCTGATGATCGGGCGCCGCGCCCATATCGGCCAGGCGCGCCCGCAGCCGGTCGCGCAGCATCATCGTCGGGCCCGATCGAGGCCGTGGCCGGCCCGGAGCTGCGGCGACAGCGTGATCGGCAGCCGCCCCCCAATCGGCGCCTCGCCCGCGATCGCGCGCACCGCCGCGCGCTCCGCCTGATCGTAGAAGTCGTAGGTGAGCAGCACCGCCGGCAGCTCGGGGACGAACGACGTCGTGTACGGGTTGCCGAACATCGTCGTCACCAGCGGCACCGCGGCGCGATCGGTGATGCGCGCGAGATCCTTCAGCAGCCGCACGAG
>QHWK01000305.1 GCA_003223775.1 Acidobacteriota bacterium | reverse complement strand
TCACCGCTCGTGCTCGGCGCGACGCTGCACGTCGAGGACTCGCTGCACGGCGGCCACTCGCGCTTCTACGCGGAGATTCTGCGCATTCGCGCGATCGTGGACTCGGCGCGGGGACGGGCGCCGCTGCTCTTCCTGCTCGACGAGATTCTGCACGGCACCAACTCGCACGATCGCCGCATCGGCGCCGACGGGATCGCGCGGGCGCTCGCGGCGCTCGGCGCGATCGGCGTCCTGACGACGCACGATCTGGCGCTGGCGGAGCTGCCGGCGACGCTGGGCGTGCCGGCCGCGAACATGCACTTCGAGGATCGGCTGGTGGACGGCCGGATGACGTTCGATTACCGGCTGCGGCCGGGCGTCGTCGAGCACAGCAATGCGCTCGCGCTCATGCGCGCGGTCGGGCTGGACGTGTGATCGCGGCGTACCGCAGTAGGCGAGCGTCTTGCAACTGTCGGAGCCATGGCGATTGAACAACCCTCGAAGCCCGACTTCCCGCGGCCGCCGGATCCCATCGATAAGCCGCCGCCGGACATCAAGCCGGTGCCGCCGCCGGACATTCCGCCGCCCGCCGCGCCCGACATTCAGCCACCGACGTTCCCCGAGCGCGGGAACCCCAAGGTGATCTGAGGCTCGCACGAGAGCGCGACCCTGAGCAGCGCGTCGGTCTGCATCCGGCAGCCGACGAGCTGCAACCCGCACGGCAGCCCGGCCGTCGTGCGCCCCGTCGGCATCGCGATCGCCGGATGGCCGGTGACGTCGAACAGCTGCGTCAATCTCAGCATCACATTGCGAACCGGTTCGGTCGCGCTGCCAACCTGCACGGTCGACGCGCCGATCGGCGGCGCCGGAATCGGCATCGTCGGCAGCACGAGCGCGTCGTGCTGCGCGAGCGCGGCGTCCACCTCGCGCCGCAGCACTTCGCGTCCCGCGAGCGCGCGGACGTAATCCTCCGCGAGCACGTAGCGTCCCATCTCGAGCCGAATGCGCACGTTCGGCGTGTAGCGCTCGGGCATCGAATCGAGCGTGCTCGCGTGATACGCCGCCGCGTCGCTGAGCACGATGTGCAGATACACGGTCGCGATCGCGTCGGCGTGGTGGATCTCGATCTCGTCGACGTGGACGCCCGCCGCGCGCAGGCGATCGATCGCTTCGTCGAAGCGCGCGCGCACCTCGGGGTCGAGCAGATCGCAGAAGTAGCGGCGCGGGATCGCGAGGCGCAGGCCGTGCAGCGGCATCGGCGCCGGCAGCACGGCGCGCGCGTCGCCGAGCAGCGCGTGGTGCACGAGGCAGGCGTCGGCCACCGTCTGCGCCAGAGGGCCGACGTGATCCATCGTACGCGACAGCGGCACCACGCCGTCGATCGAGATCTCGCCGAACGAGGGCTTGAGCCCGACCAGGCCGCACGCCGCGGCCGGAATCCGGATCGAGCCGCCGGTGTCGGTGCCGATCGTCGCGAGCGCCATGCCGGCGGCGACGCTGGCCGCCGATCCGCCGCTCGATCCGCCGGGCGAGCGCGACGGATCGTGCGGGTTGCGCGCGGGGCCGAACGCGGAATCCTCGTTGGTCGTGCCGAACGCGAACTCGTGCAGGTTCGTCTTGCCGACGAACACGGCGCCCGCCTGCCGGAGATGCGCGATCGCCGCCGCGTCGCGCGCGGCGACGTGGCCGTCGCGGACGCGCGAGGCGGCCGTCGTCGGGAGGCCGCGGATGTCGAGCAGGTCCTTGATCGAGATCGGGACGCCGTGCAGCGGACCGCGATCGTGGCCGGCGGCCATCTCGCGATCCGCCTCGCGCGCCTGCTCTCGTGCTTCGTCCGCCGTCACGCGGATGAAGGCGTTCAGGCGTGGATTGTCGGCCTCGATCCGCTGCAGGCACTCCTCGGTCACCTGGGCCGACGTTGTCCGTCGCGCGCGGAGGCGGCGGCCGAATTCTTCGATGGTGGTCATTGGTCGGCGCGGTCGTTGAAGTCGGCGGCGCGCAGCGCGGCGGTGGCCCGCGCGAGCGTCTCGAGCAGCGGCTTCAGCCCCGGAAGGCCGCGGCGCTCCGCGTCCTCGGCGGCCGCTTTCAGCCAGGCGTCCAGCGTCATGCGCTTGTCCCTGTCACGCCGCGCGCTTCACCGAAATGGACACGCCGTCGCGCAGCGGCACGATCGTGGTGAGCAGATCGGGGTGAGCCGCGAGCCTCTCGTTGTACCCGGCGATCGCGTGGGTGTCGGCCGGATCGCGCTGCGGCGCGGCGGCGAATCCCGGCGCGACCTCGCCGTCCCACAACACGTTGTCGGTCACGAGCAGTCCGCGCGGGCGCAGCAGCGCGACGAGGCGATCGAGCATCGGCTCGTACTGCTGCTTGTCGCCGTCCTGGAAGATCACGTCGAACGGGCCGGAAACCTTCGCGAGCTTCAGCTGCGCGTCGCCGACGACGACCGACACGCGATCGGCGACACCGGCGCGCGCGAAATTCTCGCGCGCCTCGCGCGCGCGCGCCTCGTCCATCTCCATCGTGATGAGCATGCCGCCCGGCGGCAGCGCGCCGGCGAGCCAGATGCCGGAGTAGCCGATCGCGGTGCCGATCTCGAGGATGCGTGCCGCGTTCACCGCAATCGCGAGCGTGCGCAGCAGCGCCCCGACCTCGGCGTCCACCAGAGGCAGCCCGCGCTCCCGGTTGCCGCGCGCGATGTCGTCGAGCACGCCGCCGCCGGCATGGTTCAGGCTCGCCAGATACCGCTCGATCGCATCCGGCACGATCAGGCCCATCGGGATATTCTAGTCGGGAGTGGAATGCCGCCGTGCTCCGCACCGCGGCAATTGAGAATTGGGAATTTGGGATTTGGAATGCGTCGTCACGAGGCCGGCGACCTGATCGCGAATTCCAAATTCCAAATTCCAAATTCCTAATTGACGACGCCCGCGCCGTATGCGTCACACGAAGATTATCGCAACCGTCGGTCCCGCCAGCGCCGCGGACGATGTGCTCGAGGCGCTCATTGCGGCCGGCACCGACATCTTCCGGTTGAACTTCTCGCACGGCACTCAGCAGACGCAGGCCGACACGTTTGCGCGCGTGCGCGCGGCCGCGGCGCGCTCGCGGCGCGAGGTCGCGATCCTGCAGGATCTCGCCGGCCCGAAGATCCGCACGGGCACGAACCGAGGGGGGCGGCCGATCCCGGTCAAGTCCGGCGAGCGCCTCGCGATCGCGACGGGCGATTTTCCGGGGGAGCCGGGGCGCTTGTCGACGACGTTCGCCGGCCTCGCCCGCAGCGTACGGCCGGGCGATCGCCTGCTGCTCGCCGACGGCAGCATCGAGCTGCGCGTCGACGCGACCGACGGCGCGACGATCCAGACGACCGCGATCGAGGGCGGCGAGATCGGCGAGCACAAGGGGATCAACGCGCCCGGCGTGCCGCTGCCCGCGTCCGCCATCACGCCGAAGGACGCCGACGATCTGCGCTTCGGCCTCTCGCTCGGCGTCGACATGGTGGCGGTCAGCTTCGTGCAGACGGCCGCCGATCTGCGGCAGGCGCGGCAGCTGATGTCCGAGGCCGGCGCGCCGGACGTGCCCGTCGTCGCCAAGCTCGAACGCCCGCAGGCGCTCGAGCACCTCGACGAGATTCTGGCGGCGAGCGACGCGGTGATGGTGGCGCGCGGCGACCTCGGCCTCGAGATGCCGCTCGAGCGCGTGCCGCGCGCGCAGAAGGAGATCACGCGCGCCGCCCGGCGTCAGTGCATTCCCGTCATCGTCGCGACGCAGGTGCTCGAGTCGATGACGAGCGAAGCGCGCCCGACGCGCGCCGAGGTGAACGACGCCTCATCCGCGATGCGGAGCAGAGCCCGATCGCTCCCGCGCCCGTCGCCGCGGAATCGGGTCACGTCCAGGCCATCTGCGAAGCGGCGGTGACGCTCGCCAACCGCGGCGACGCGCAGGCGATCGTCGCCGTCACGCGCGGCGGCGGCACCGCGCGCCGCCTGTCCGCGCTCCGTCCGCGCGCGCCGATCTTCGCGACGACGGACCACGACAGCACCGCGCGCCGCCTGGCGCTCTACTGGGGCGTGATGCCGGTCTGCACCGACATCGGCGAGAACGTCGATTCCGCCGGGACGCTCATCGGCCAGCAGCTCGTCGCGCGCGGCCTCGTGCCCTCCGGCGCGTCCGTCGTCCTCGTCAGCATCAGCCCGGATCTCACCCGGGGCGACGCGAACTTTCTGAAGATCAAGCGCCTGTAATGCTATCGACCCCGATGGGCGCCGTCGGCGCCGCGCTGCTCGCCTTCGGTCTCGCGTTCTTCGCCGTCCGCGCCGCCCACGCGCTCGTCCAGCGGCTGCTGAACGCGCTCGACATCGTCGGACCCGAGAACCGCGAGGCGCTGCAGGCCCGCGCGCGACAGCTGATTCGCGCGCTCACCGTGCTCGCGTACGGCGTCGCGGCGCTGGCGAGCGTGTCGCTCGCGCTCGACCGCTTCGGCGTCACCGAGGCACAGTGGAATCCGCAGCTCGTCGGCCGCTGGGCGCTCGTGCACGGCGTCAACGTCGCGATCGTCGTCGTCGGAGCGTTCATCGTCGTGCGCGCGGCGAACCTCGCGATCGAGCACCTGCAGTTCAAGCTCGGGCGCCGGCACGCGACCTCGGACCTCGAGTGGCAGCGCCGCGCCGCGACGCTCGGCGGCATCCTCACGAGCCTCGTGACGGCGACGGTCGGCTTCCTCGCGATCCTGATGCTGCTGCGGGAGCTGTCGATCGACGTCGTGCCGATCCTCACCGGCGCCGGCATCGCGGGGCTGGCGATCGGCTTCGGCGCGCAGAACCTCGTGCGCGACGTCATCTCCGGCTTCTTCATCATCATGGAGGACCAGGTGCGCATCGGCGATCTGGCGCGCATCAACGGCGTCGCCGGCATGGTGGAGCAGATCAACCTGCGGACGATCGTGCTGCGCGACGGTGAAGGCGCCGTCCAGGTGTTCCCGAACGGGACGATCACCGCGCTCGCGAACCTGAGCAAGCAGTTCTCGTACGCCATCGTCGACATGCGCGTCGCCTACAGCGAGAACATCGACCGCGTGATCGGCACGATGCGCGAAGTGGGAGCGGCGATGCAGCGCGATCCCGCCTGGGCGCCGGTGGTGCTCGAGCCGCTCGAGGTCCTCGGCATCGAGTCGCTCGCCGACGGCGCCGCGAGCATCCGCGCGAAGTTCAAGACGCGGCCGCTGAACCAGGGAAAGGTCGCC
>QHWK01000304.1 GCA_003223775.1 Acidobacteriota bacterium | reverse complement strand
AGAAGAGCGAGAGCGGCGAATAGACGCCGTCGCGCGGGCGATGGCGTTCGAACTCGGCCACGAGATCGCCGCGGTGCGCGAGAAACCTGTCGCGAAAGGCCGCGCGATCGGCCCCGGCCGCCGACAGCGACGCCGGCGGCTCGCCGACGAACGCGCGCGTATCGGCGGACAGCCCGTTGACGATCGCTTCGACGATCGGCGCGCGCGCGCCGGCGTCGGCGCCCGCTTCGCGGAGCCGGACGTACTCCTCCATCGCCGCCGCCAGCGCGAAGCAGAGCCACGGGTAGTCGGCGACGTTGTCGTCGCGCATCTGCAGGGTGTCGCGCGCGTAGGTCGCCTCGAACCCGAAGCGCAGGTGGCAGCCCATGCTCGACGCGTGGCCGACGGCGACCTGTGTGCGGTGCGCGCGGTTCAGTGTCTTCACGCGCCGCAGGAGCCGATCGTATCCGCGCTCGACCGCCTCGAAGTGGGACGTCGCGATCAGCACGAGCGTCGCCGCGTTCGTCACGAAGCGCTGCCGGCTGCCGCCGGCGCCCTGCAGCGCCTCGAGCAGACGGTCGAGGCGATCCAGATTCGCGTCAGCGTCGCCGTCGTCCCACGCGCGCAGCGCGAGCAGCTGCAGCACGTGAAAGTCGTAGTAGTCGAGAAGCAGCGCGAGCGCACGCGCGTCGGTCGACTCCCTGCCGCGCTGCAGCGCCACGTAGTCGAGGACGTTGACGGGAATCGTGTCGTCGGCGACGCGATCCGCCTTGCCGTCCCAGTCGTGCAGGACGTGGAAGCCTTCCTGGCGCGTTCGATGATCGAAGCGATCGAGAAACGGTTCGAAGGTGTTCGCGCGCAGGTGCTCGCGCAGCCGCGCCAGCGCGCGCGCGAACGGCTGCGATCGCGCGAGATCCTGGACGAGGTGCTGGCGTGTGGATCCGCCGAGCGCGCGCTCGACGAGCGCGCACGCGTCGGAGAAATCCGTCATGGCTGATGGCAGATGTCGGTGAAATCCGTCATGGCTGATGGCGGATGGCTATCGTACTCCATCAGCCATAGCCATCAGCCATAGCCATCAGCCATCAGCCATCAGCCATCAGCCATCAGCCATCAGCCATCAGCCATCAGCCATCAGCCGTCAGCCATCAGCCATCAGCCATGACGGGGTCGTTACCGCTTGCGAGGGCCGCTCTTTCCGCACGCGCCGGGGATCGAGCTCACGCTCGCCACCTTCAGCTCCGCGAGATCGCTGTCGCTGATCTTCTCGCGATCGCGATCCTTCACGGTGCCATTCGCGTTGTGATCGTTGAGATCGGATCGCTTCTCGATCGTCCCGCTCACGCGGACCTGTTTTCCGACGAGCTTGTCGAGATCGTCGCGATCGCCGTCGAGCCGATAGGCGTGCTCGGCCTGGCGCATCTGCTCCTGCCCCACCGCGTCGGATTTCGGGTTCGCGGCGGCCCCGCTCGTGCCGACCGACGCGCGCGTCGTCTTCACCTCGGTGAGTATGTAATCGGTGCGCACTGCGCCGTCGCCCTTCTGCAGACAACCGGTCAGCGTGATCGGTTCGGCCTTGGCCGCGGTGTCCTTGTCGGCTGCCGAGGTCCCGGACGTCCCGGCGGCGCCGGCTGTAGCGCCTGCTTCCGCGCCCGTCGCGGCGCCCGGCGTGCCGGCGCGATCCGCGCTCGCCGCCGCCGGCTGGCCGGTGGGGTTCGCGTCGCTCGTGCGCGTCGCGCCGTTGTCGTTGCTGCAGCCGGCCGCGGCGAGCGCGACGGCGGCGCAGCACGCAATCATGAGGTGTGACAGAGCTCTTCGATTCATCCCATTCTCCTCTCGCATGCGGGTTCACCGATCGGGCGTGCACGCCACGTGCCTGGCAGAACGGGTGAGTTCGGGAACGGGAGAGTTCGCCGCGTCAGAGCGGCGGCGGGGCCTTCGGGTGCAGCTCGCCTTGATGACACGTGAAGCACGTCACGCGGCCGAGCCGCGACGCGCCTTCTTCCGCTTTGTAGTCGGGGAAGAACTGGCGGTTGATCGCCTTCGTCATCTCGAGCATGCGCAGCGCGACCGCCTTCCGCGGATTCGCGTCGCTCGCGAAGCTGCCGCGCACGTGGCAGGTGCCGCACGACGCGCCGAGCGCCTGCGTCATGCGCTGCATCTCCGCCTCGAACTCCGGCACGGTGAGGCCGGTCAGCATCTTCACCGTCGGCGTGTCGACGATGGCCGGCGGCGAGGGCGGCTGGAGGAGCGCGGCCAGCATGATCGACGCGATCGATTTCATCCGCTCAGTATAGGATCGGCGTCATGGCCAGCTATGCGTTTCGGCTCAACGGACGCGGCGTCTCGGCCGACTCCTGGGATCCGGCGCAGCCGCTGCTCTACGTGCTGCGCAATCAGTTCGGCCTGCGCGGCGTGAAGTTCGGCTGCGGCCTCGGGCAATGCGGCGCGTGCACGGTGATGATGGACGGGCGCGCCGTGCGATCCTGCCAGACGCGCGTCGATCGCGCGGCCGGCCGATCGATCACGACGATCGAAGGCCTGGCCGACGGACCGGCGCTGCACCGCGTGCAGACGGCGTTCGTCGCCGAGCAGGCCGCGCAGTGCGGCTACTGCACGAGCGGGATGATCATGACGACGGCGGCGTCGCTGCTCTCGCAGACCTCGATGCCGACCGACGATCACATCAAACGGACGCTCGCCGGCAACCTGTGCCGCTGCGGCACGCATACGCGCATCGTGCGCGCCGTCGCGCGCGCGTCGCGCGCCTGACAGGAGGCCTCACATGATGCTGCAGCGTCGCGACCTCCTGAAAGCCGGCGGCGCCGTGATCGTCGGCTTCGCGTTCGACGCGCTCGCGCCGCGATGGGCGCGTTCGTCGCCGCAGCGCGCCGGCGCCGCGCCGCGCGGAGACGACAGCAAGCTGATCGATCCGGCGGAGGTGGACAGCTTCCTCGCCTTCCACGCCGACGGCACCGTCACGGTCTACACCGGCAAAGTCGATGTCGGCACGGGCCTGCGGATCGCCGTCGCGCAGATGGCGGCGGAAGAACTGGGCATCCCCGCATCGCGCATCACCATCGTGGACGGCGACACGGGACGCTGTCCCGATCAGGGCGGCACCGGCGGCAGCACCGGGCTGACGCGCGGCGGCGCCGAAGTGCGGCAGGCGGCGGCCACCGCGCGGCAGGCGCTCGTCGCGCTCGCCGCCGCGAAGCTGAACCGCGCACCGGGCGAGTTGGCGATCGCCGGCGGCGAGATCCGCGCCTCGTCGGGCGACGGCGTCACGATCGCGTCGCTCGTCGGCGATCGGCGGCTGCAGCTCAAAATGGATGCGAAGGCGCCGCTGCGATCGCCCTCGAGCTACGTCACAGTCGGCCAGCCGCTGCCGCGCCCCGACGTGCCGGCGAAGTGCAGCGGGCGCCACGTCTACGTGCACGACTTCACGCTGCCCGGCATGCTGCACGCGCGCGTGATTCGGCCGCCCGCGATCGGCGCGACGCTCGTCTCGGTCGACGAGTCGTCGGTGCGCGCGATCCCGGACGTGACGATCGTGCGCGCCGCCAGCTTTCTCGCCGTCGTCGCGCCCGACGAATGGGCGGCGGTGCGCGCCGCGGCCACGCTCAACGCCACGTGGACCGAGCCGCAGACGCTGCCGGAACACGTCTTCGCGAAGGGCGCCGCCGCGAAGACGTGTTCCGCCACCTATTTCTGGCCGTTCCAGAGCCACGCATCGCTCGGCCCGTCGTGCGCGGTGGCGGACGTCCGCGCGGACGGGACGGCGACGGTGTGGTCCGCGTCGCAGGGGACGCACGGCCTGCGCGGCAACCTCTCGAAGGTGTTCGGCATCCCGCAGGAGAAGCTGCGCGTCGTCTTCCTCGACGGCTCCGGATCGTACGGCACCAACGGCGGCGATCATGCGGCCGCCGACGCGGTGCTCATCTCGAAGACGATCGGCGCACCCGTGCGCGTGCAGTGGTCGCGGCAGGACGAGACCGGCTGGGACCCGAAGGGACCGCAGCAGCTGATCGACGTGCGCGCGGGCATGGACGCGCGCGGCGCGATCGTCGGCTGGACGACCGACATGTGGCTGCCGGCGCAGGCGCCCGGCGCGCGCGCGTTGCTCGCGGCGGACGCCGCCGGTCTGGCGCAGGAGCACGGGCAGGGCGCCGGCGCGATCACGCAGAACGGCGATCCGCCCTACGACGTCGCGAACGCGCGCGTGCTCGTGCACTGGACGAAGAAGGCGCCGCTGCAGCTCTCGAACCTGCGCGCGCCGGGGAAGATCGCGAACGTCTTCGCGGTCGAGAGCTTCACCGACGAGCTCGCGGCGGCGGCGGCGACCGACGCCGTCGCGTTCCGGCTCGCGCGGCTCACCGACCCGCGCGCGATCGACGCGATCACGCGCTGCGCCGAGCGCTTCGGGTGGGACGCGAGGCCGTCGCCGCGCCGCGCCGCCGGATCCGGCGGCCTGCTGCGCGGACGCGGCATCGCCTACATGCGCTACAAGCAGGCGGAAAACTACGTCGCGACGGCGATGGAGGTCGCATCGTGCAGACGCTGAGCCGCGCGCTGCACGAGGAGGTCACCTTCGATCGCGCGCGCGTGACGAGCGTCGACTGGAGCAGCTATCCGATCCTGCGCTTCCCCGATGCGCCGCCGGTCGAGGTGATTCTGATCGATCGCCGCGATCAGCCGCTGCTCGGCGCCGGCGAGGCGGCAACGGCGCCCGTCGCCGCCGCGCTCGCCAACGCGGTGTTCGACGCGACGGGCGTGAGGCTCCGCACGGTGCCGTTCACCGCCGATCGGGTGAAGGCCGCGATGTCGCGCGGCACGGCGTGACGGGTGTAATTAAGAATTTGGAATTTGGAATAATTCTTACTTCTTAATTCTCTCACTGCACGATCGTCGTGTCGTTCTTCTCGAGACCCGGCGACTGCGTAGAGTACCGCTGCGGCGAGAAGACGATCTGATCGATCGCAAGCCCGTCCTCGCGTACCTGCACGCGGATCCGCTGCGGGCCGGTCGTCTTGAAATAAATCGGCGATCCGGAGATGCCGGCGCCGTAGCCGCCGGCATCCTGCCAGCCCCAGGCGGCGACGCCGCAGTTGGCGCAGTCCTCGAGGCTGTACGACGCCGCGCTCGTGGTGCCGATCGCAAACGTCGGCGTCACGCCGTCGGCGGCGACGCTGCCGTCGAACTGGATGTAGGCCGAATCGTTCGCCCAGCTGTCGGCCGTCGCCTTGCCGCGAATCCACAGGTGGTACGGCGTATTCGCGGCCGCGTCGAACGTCATCTCGAAGTAGTCCGCCGGTGCGGCGACCGCCGCCGACCCTTCGGCGATCTTCGCCGCGTTGTTATCGGGGTTGAGCAGGCTCGCGCCGCCGGCGGCGGTCGCGTCGCTCGTCACGATCCAGTTGCCGGCGACGGTTGCGTTCGACGGATGGAGAATGATGTCGCCGCTCGCGGTGCCGCCGCCGCCTCCTCCGCCGCCGCCGCCGGTCGATCCCGCCGTCTCTGGCAGAATCGTGACGTCGTTGGTGGCTGCGCCGGGCGGCGTCGTGAAGTACGTGTCGGGGCTGAGCACGATCTGATCGACGATCGCGCCGTCCTCGCGCTGCTGAATACGCATCGTGTGCGTGCCCGACGCGGCGAAGTAGATCGGATCGCCGAGGACGCCCCACCCGTTGTCGGTCCAGCCCCATCCGCTCGGCACGGCGCCGGTCGATCCATCCTGCAGCACGAACTCCGCCGAGCTCGTGGTCCCGAAGCCCATCGTCGGCGTCGTCGACGCGCTGCCGGCCACGGCGTCGTTGAACTGCACGTGCACCGAGTCGTTCGACGTCAGGTTGCCCTCCGCGCGCAGGCGGATCCACATGTGATACCCGACGCCGCCCATCGCGGCGAACGGCAGCTCGACGAAGCTCGCCGGCGCGGCCAGCGCCGGCGCGACCTTGGCTTGCGACAGGTTCGGGTTCGCGATCGCGCTGCCGCCGGCGGCCGTCGTATCGGCGAGCGTCTGCCACCGGGTTCCGGTGATCGCCGCCTTCGAGGCATACAGGACGATCGTCGTCGCGCCCGACGGCGGCGGCGCTGCCTGCGACACGGTCAGCGTCTGACCCTGGATCGCCAGCGACGCGCTGCGCGCCGCGCCAGTGTTCTGTGCGACCGTGAATGACACGGTCCCGCTGCCGGTGCCGGTCGAACTGCCCGTCACCGAGATCCACGAGAGGGAGAACGTGCAGCTCGGCGAGCCGGCCGCATCGTTCAACGATCCCTCGGGCAGGATCGTCGCGTCGTTGGTATGGGGTCCCGGCGCTGCCGAGAAGTACGTCGTCGGGCTCAGGACGATCTGATCGACGTATGGGCCGTCCTCACGCTGCTGGATCCGCAGTGTGTGCGTCCCGCTCGTCGGGAAGTAGATGAAGTCCGCGGCTTTGTCCCAACCGTTGTCGGTCCATCCCCAGCCCACGTCGGCGCCGCCACTCGGCCCGTCCTGGAGGATGAACTCCGCCGACGTTGTCGTGCCGATCTTTGCCATCGGCGTGGTCGAGCCCGACGCGATGACGGCGTCGTTGAACTGGATGTGGACCGAATCGTTCTGCGCATTGTCGAGCTCCGCGCGCAGCCGCACCCACATGTGGTAGGGCGTGTTCTTCATCGCGGTGAACGACATCTGGACATAGCTGGCCGGCGAGGCGAGGGCCGGCGCGACCTTGTTCTCGTTCAGATTCGGATTCCGCAGCGCGTTCCCGCCTGCGGCAGTCGCGTCGGCGGCGATCTGCCAGCGCGTGCCCGTGATGGCGCCCTTCGCCGCGTACAGCACCACTGTGGTCGCGGTGGGATCCGGCGGCGGGGGCGGCGGCGGCGGCGGCGGATACTCGCACGGCAGCGGGCCGCCGTAATTGGTGGCGTTCGGATCGAGGCACTTGTTGCCGAGCGTCGGATCCGGCAGCGTCGGCGTACGCCAGGCTTCGGTCTCGATCGACCCGACGGGATTCGAGTTGTGCCACTTGCGGTTGAACACACGATAGAGCTCGTCGAACAGGAAGTCGTTCAGCGGATCGCCTGGCAGCTTGTCGGTGAAGATGTTCGCCTCGAGCTGGTTGTCGTCGGAGGCGTCCGACCAGTTCGACGTGCCGAAGGCGACGACGTGCTGCGCGTGGAACCACGCGGTCTTCTGGTGGTTCAGCCCGAGATGCTTGCGCATCCGGATCTCGATCGTCCCCGGATACTGCTTCGCGGCGGCGACGAGCCGATCCATCTGCACCTTGTTGCCGGGCCGCTTCGTATTCGCGTACTCGGCGGGATCGAGATACATCCGGATCCGCACGCCGCGCGAGGCGGCGCGGATCAGCGCGTCCACCGGACGCGCCAGCGTGATGCGATAGATGTCGACGTCGATCCAGCCGGCGGCGGGCTCGCGATCGATGAGCGGCACGAGGCGATCCTGATAGCTGTCCTTCGGCGGGAAGTTGAGCCGCGGATCGATCGGGTTCGTCGGATAGTTGCGCACGAGCGTCGGCGGCACGTTCGCGTAGTTGGCGTACTCCTTTGTGTTGGTCCAGATGTTGTCGAACATCGTCATGAAAGAGGACACGAGCTTCCGCGAGAAATAGATGACCTCGTCCTCGTAGTCTTTGTATGGATCCTGGGGCACGAACGCGGTCGGGCTGAAGTTGGCGCCCGACCATTCGACGACGCCCTGCCCGGCGAAAATCATCAGCTTCCAGTGGCAGATGTCGCCGGCGATCCGCTTCCGCATCGGGATGCCGGCCGCCTGCAGCTTGTCGAGCTCGCCTTTATTGGTCGGGTACTGCACGTTGGCGCGCGGGTCCATGATGATGCGGATGGGCACGCCGCGGTTCTTCGCGTTCACGAGCGCCGTGACGAATCGATCGTCTTTCCAGAACCAGACGCCGACGTCGATACCCTGATGTTCGTTATTGATCAGATCTATCAACGGCGTCCGGCAGTTCTCCGCGGACGCATCGCACAAACGTTCCTGCGCATTCGCGCGCGCCGCGAAAAGGCCGAGCGCAATCAACGCGACCGTACACACCCTGGTCATTGTTCGAATCCCTGTTCCTGCTTCGTCGTGGTACTGCGGTCGAGCGGACTGCGGGTCGTGGTCTTCATCGCCGCGATCGATGATTACGCAATGCGCACGCCAGCGACAGACGGAGACGTACTCGGTGGGCCGTGTATCGATGAGGTCTGATTAAGAAGTCAGGCGCACGACGGCTTAGTGCGTGAGGCCGTACATCAAGTAATTTACACCAAGCTTGTACGCTTCGTTGGTGTCGTCAATCGGGCGCAGGCCCGTGCCCGACCATTCCCAGTACTGCGAGATGTCGGTGTTGTAGTTGACGATCATCA
>QHWK01000303.1 GCA_003223775.1 Acidobacteriota bacterium | reverse complement strand
AGCTCGGCGGCGACGGTGCGCATCACCAGCGGGACGATTTCGAGGATTTCGCGCGCGGTATCGCGCGCCTGATCGCGGGTCATTTGCTTAGGGGTCCTAAGCATTATACAACCGTTGCCGCCCGGATCGCGCGGCGGATTCCTTGACAGTCGGAAAGCTGGTGTTTACCATGCGTGGTCCCGCCGTGCAACAAGGAGAGTGAGCGTGGTCGGCTTCGTCCCGAAGGAAATGTTCTTCACCAAGGGTGTCGGGAAGCACCGCGAGAAGCTGACCTCGTTCGAGCTCGCGCTCCGCTCGGCCGGCATCGCCGCGTGCAATCTCGTCCGCGTGTCGAGCATCTTTCCGCCGAACTGCCGCATCCTTCCGCGAGCGGAAGGGATGAAGCGCCTCGAGCCGGGCCAGGTCACCTTCGTCGTGATGTCCGAAGCGGCGACGCGCGAGCCGCACCGCCTGATCGCGGCGACCGTCGGCGTCGCGATCCCGCGCGATCGCGATCTGTACGGCTACCTCTCCGAGCACCACAGCTTCGGCGAGAGCGAGGACATCGCCGGCGACTACGCCGAGGAGCTCGCCGCCGAAATGCTCGCGACGACGCTGGGCCTCGAGTTCGATCCCGACAAGAGCTGGGACGAGAAGAAAGAGGTTTACCGCCTCTCGAACGAG
This sequence comes from Acidobacteriota bacterium, assembly GCA_003223775.1. GTDB lineage: Bacteria > Acidobacteriota > Vicinamibacteria > Vicinamibacterales > CAVVIG01 > QHWK01. The sequence goes on along the minus strand of QHWK01000303.1, from coordinate 4,792 downwards.
ATCGTCCGCACGCAGAACGTCACACAGACGGCGGTCGGCGACAAGAAGGGGCTGTGGACCACCGTCGTCGCCGCCGCCGTTCTAGTCGGTTAGCGGCGGCCGTCGCTGACAAGGGCACAAAGGAAGAGAACAGAGGGCACAGAGGAAAACACAAAGAAAGGCCACAAAGGAAGCCGCCAGGGAACGCCGCCGAGCGAAGCCGCCGAAGAAACCCGCACGGACACGACAGATGAACGCACTACGCTAGGAGGATGTTCAACGCCTCCTCGTCTCCGTCTGTGGTGTCGGTCATCCGCCGCCAGGCCTCTGTGTCCTCTGTGCCCTTCGCTCTGTGCGTCCCTCTGTGGCCTCTGTTCTTTTCCTTTGTGTCCTTGTCAGCGACAGCCGCGGCCCAGACGACCGACACTATCGGCGTCCGCGCCCAGGGCATGGCCGGGGCGTTCACGGCGGTGGCGGACGATGCAACCGCCGGCTGGTGGAATCCGGCGGGGCTGGCCGGGGGCGCCCTCTTCAACGGGCTGATCGAATACGGGCGGCCCGAGAAGGCGCAGCCCGAATCGGTACGCGGGTTTGCGGCCGCTTATCCTGCCCTCGGGCTGACCTATTACCGCTTACCGCTCAGTCAAATACGGGTCACAACCTCTACAGGCCTACCCCCCATCGGCCGACAAGAAGAGAGCGTCCTCAGCCTGTACGGCGCGACGGTCGGCCACTCGCTGGGCGACCACTTCGTCCTGGGCACGACGCTCAAGCTGCTTCACGCGGATACGACGAACGTCAGCCTCGACGTCGGGGCGATGGCGAGCTTCGGCCCGGCGCGGTTCGGCCTGACGGTGCGGGACCTGGCCGAACCGGCTTTCGGCAGTGGCGACCGCGCGTTCACGCTCGGGCGGCGGGCGCGAGCCGGGTTCGCGCTCTCGAGCGGCCGGGCGTGGAGGCGTGGACACCGCGGCGGACGTTCGGCATCCGGGGCGGGCTGAGCAAGAACACCGTCGGCACTGCGGCCTGGCAGCAGAGCGGCGGCGTGAGCGTGCTGGTGCGGACGGGCACTTACGCCGATGCGTACCTGTCGGGCGGTAGTGATGACGCCCGGCACGGTTGGGGGATTGCCTTAAGAGTGACGTTTTAGGTCAACGATTGACATTATTTGTCAAGCCCAAGTAAACTACTGACTTCATGGCCGTTCGTATAGGCGAGCTCCTCCTCAAGGAGAAACTGATCACCGCGGAGCAACTTCAGCAGGCTCTCACCCAGCAGAAGTCGAACGGCGGCAAGCTCGGCTACAACCTCGTCAAGATGGGGTTCGTCAAGGACGAGCAAATCACCGCCCTGCTCAGCAAGCAGTACGGCGTCCCGGCCATCAACCTCGCCAGCTTCAAGATCGACCTCACGATCATCAAGCTCGTCCCGACCGAGACCGCGCGGAAGTACCAAATCATCCCGCTGAGCCGGTCGGGCAGCACGCTGACGATCGCGATGACGGATCCGACCAACGTCTTCGCGATGGACGACATCAAGTTCATGACCGGCTACACGGTCGAACCGGTCGTCGCCTCCGAGGTCGCGATCACCGACGCCATCGAGAAGTACTACCCGAGCGGGAAGGGCGGCGCGGCGGGGAAGGGCAAGGCGGGCGACAAGCCCGCGACCGGCAGCACGCTGGAGATGGCAAGCCGCGGCCTCGAGGAGCTGCAGGCCTCGCTCGGCGGCGACGCCGACGGCGTCGAGGTGCTCGAGGAGCTGCAGGAGATCAGCGCCGAAGCGCTCGCCAGGCAGGGCGAGGACGCGCCGGTCGTGCGGCTCTGCAACGTCGTGCTGATGTCCGCGATCCAGAAGGGCGCGAGCGACATCCACATCGAGCCGTACGAGAAAGAGCTGCGCGTGCGGTACCGCATCGACGGCATCCTCTACAACATCATGGCGCCGCCGATGAAGTACCGCGATGCGATCGTCTCGCGCATCAAGATCATGTCGAAGCTCGACATCGCGGAGAAGCGCCTGCCGCAGGACGGCCGCATCAAGATCCGCTACAACGAGAGCGGCGAGCCGAAGGAGATCGACTTCCGTGTGTCGGTGCTGCCGACGCTCTTCGGCGAAAAGATCGTGCTCCGCTTGCTCGACAAAGACAAGCTGATGCTCGACATGACGAAGCTCGGGTTCGAGCCCGAGTCGCTCACCAAGTTCGAGGAGGCGATCGCGCGCCCGTGGGGCATGGTGCTCGTGACCGGCCCCACCGGCAGCGGCAAGACCAACACGCTCTATTCCTCGATCGCCAAGATCAACACCCCCGAGACCAACATCATGACCGCCGAGGACCCGGTCGAATTCAACCTCGCCGGCATCAACCAGGTGCAGGTGAAGGAGAACATCGGGCTGAACTTCGCGGCGGCGCTCCGGTCGTTCCTGCGCCAGGACCCGAACATCATCCTCGTCGGCGAAATCCGAGACTTCGAGACGGCGGAAATCGCGGTCAAGGCGGCGCTCACCGGCCACCTCGTGCTGTCGACGCTCCACACCAACGACGCGCCGAGCACGATCAACCGTCTGATGAACATGGGCATCGAGCCGTTCCTCGTCGCGAGCTCCGTGCACCTGATCTGCGCGCAGCGCCTCGTGCGCCGCGTCTGCGCCAACTGCAAGGAGGCGAACCCGATGACGCCCGAGGCGCTCATGCAGGCGGGCTTCAACGCGGAAGACGCCTCGAGCGTGACGCCGATGAAGGGCGCGGGCTGCGACACCTGCAACAACACGGGCTACAAGGGGCGCGTCGGCCTCTACGAAGTCATGGCGGTGTCCGAAGAGCTGCGCGAGCTGATTCTCGTCGGCGCGTCGGGCCTCGAGCTGCGGCGCAAGGCGATCGACGAAGGGATGATCACGCTCCGCGCGAGCGGGCTGCGGAAGGTGAAGGACGGGCTGACGTCGATCGAAGAGGTCGTTCGCGAAACCGTGAAGTGACGCGACACGCGATACAGATAAACAGGGAGCTTACGTTGGCGACACTACCGGAACTGCTGAAGACGATGGTCGACATGAACGGGTCGGACCTCCATATTGCGACGCAGACGCCGCCGCAGGTGCGCGTGCACGGCCACCTGCAGCGCCTGCCGCTGCCGGAGCTGACGCCGGCCGAGACGAAGAGCCTCGCCTACAGCGTCCTCACCGACTCGCAGAAGAAGCGCTTCGAGGAGTCGATGGAGCTCGACTTCTCGTTCGGCATCAAGGCGATCGCCTCGCGCTTCCGCTGCAACGTGTTCAACCAGCGCGGCGCCGTCGGGGCCGTCTACCGGTTGATTCCCGAAAAGATCCGCACGTTCCAGGAGCTGGGGCTGCCGCCGGTGCTCGCGACGCTCTCCGAGCGGCCGCGCGGCCTCGTGCTCATCACCGGCCCGACCGGCAGCGGCAAGTCGACGACGCTCGCGGCGATGCTCGACAAGATCAACACCGAGCGCCACGACCACATCCTCACGATCGAGGATCCGATCGAGTACATCCACCCGCACAAGAACTGCCTCGTGAACCAGCGCGAGGTGCACAGCGACACGTCGAGCTTCACCAACGCGCTGCGCGCCGCGCTCCGCGAGGACCCCGACATCGTCCTCATCGGCGAGATGCGCGACCTCGAGACGGTGGAAGCGGCGCTGAAGATCGCCGAGACCGGCCACTTGACGTTCGGGACGCTGCACACGAACTCGGCGGCGCAGACGATCAACCGCATCATCGACATCTTCCCGGCCGGCCAGCAGGCGCAGATCCGGACGCAGCTCTCGCTCGTGCTCGAGGGAATCGTCTGCCAGGCGCTGCTGCCGCGCGCCGACGGCAAGGGCCGCGTCTGCTCGCTCGAGATCATGGTGCCGACGCCGGCGATCCGGAACCTGATTCGCGACGACAAGGTCCACCAGATCTACGGCGCGATGCAGACCGGGCAGGAGAAGCTCGGGATGCAGACGGCGAACCAGTCGCTCGCGAGCCTCTTCATGAAGCGGCAGATCTCGCAGGACGTCGCGCTCGGCGCGTCGTCGAACAAGGAAGAGCTGCTCGACATGATGAACCGCGGAGTCGGCGTCGTCGCCGGCGCGGGCATGAATCGCCCGGGCGCCGTACCGCGCCCTGCGGGCGCGGTGAAGTAATGAAGAATTTGGAATTCGGAATCAAGAATTCGTGAACCGGGAACGAAGAACCAGGGCACCAAGGTAACGAGTCATGCCTACATTCGCGTATTCGGGACGGACGCGCGCGGGACAGACGGTGAGCGGCGAGCGCGTCGCCGACACGATGGATGCGGCGATGTCCGCGCTGCGCCGCGAGCAGATCAACGTCACGCGGATTACGCCGGCGGCGGCCAAGGCCGATAAGGCCGATGCGAAGGCCGGCGCCAAAGCGAAGACGGGGAAGATCGGCAAGAAGGTCGCCGCCAAGAACCTCGCGGTCTTCACGCGCCAGTTCTCGGTGATGATCGACGCCGGGCTGCCGCTCGTGCAGTGCCTCGACATCCTCGGCAACCAGGAAGAGGACAAGAACTTCGCGGCGGTGATTCTGCAGACGCGCAGCGACGTCGAGTCCGGCGCCTCGCTCGCCGACGCGATGCGCAAGCACCCGAAGACGTTCGACCCGCTCTTCACCAACATGATCGCGGCGGGCGAGGCGGGCGGTATTCTCGACACGATTCTGAAGCGCCTCGCGACCTACATCGAGAAGGCCGTGAAGCTGCAGGGCCAGGTGAAGTCGGCGATGATCTACCCGGTCGCGGTCATCGTGATCGCGGGCGCCGTCGTCGGCGTGATTCTGTGGAAGG
>QHWK01000302.1 GCA_003223775.1 Acidobacteriota bacterium | reverse complement strand
ACACCAACGATTTCCATGTCCCGACCAAGACCATTCCTGCTGAGGAGCAAGTGTTGTCCCAGCGGATTCCTGTCACCGAAGTTTTTCCTGGCAAACGCCTCGCTGATCACGGCGACGGGCGTCGAGCCTTGCCGGTCGCGTTCGTCGAGATCACGGCCCGCCAGAATAGGAATCTGCATCGTTGCGAAGAATCCCGGTCCGATGGCCAGGTACCGCGTCGCGGGGTCCTGAGGCTGTCCGGGCAGGTTGATTGGCAGTCCTGACCCCGCTTGGATTAGCGAAGAATCCGACAGGCTCGCATGCCCAACTCCCGGCAGGGCGCTGAACGTCTTCAGCAGACCGCTGTAGAAGGCGTCGATATCCTGGTCACCGTAACCCGCTTTCCTCGCGTCCAATTGGAACAGCAGCACGTGTTCGCGATTGAAGCCGAGCTCGATCGCTTGCAGGTTCGACAACGTTCGCACGAAGAGTCCAGCCGCTATCAGCATCAGCAGCGAGATCCCGATCTGTCCCACGACGAGCGCGTGTCTCAGGCTCACGCGCGTGAACGCATGGCGCGCGCCAGATTCGCCCGCTCGTACCTCCTTGAGGGCTGGTACGAGGTCGACGCGCGTCGCCCGGATCGCTGGCGCGAGACCAAATAGGATGCCCGTCAGCACCGACAGCGCGACCGCAAAGCCCAGGACGTGCCAGTTCAGGTCCGCGTGCAGCGTAAAGTCGGTCTGGCCGTTCGCGAGCAGGAACGTCAGGAAGCGAATGCCCAGGATCGCGAACAGCACGCCGAGCGCTCCGCCCAGCGACGCCAGCAGCACACTCTCGGTGAGGAGTTGCCGCACGACGCGAGACCGTCCCGCGCCCAGACTGAGGCGCAACGCGATTTCGCGCCCTCTGGCCGCCGCGCGCCCCAGCAGCAAGCTTGCGACATTGGCGCAAGCCAGAACGAGAATCAATCCGACCATCGCCATCAACACATAGAGCGGCTGCGAGTACGCGCGGCGCAGGGTGCTGAGTCCGCCCGCACCGGGGTTGACCACCAGTTCAGGAAGATTTGCGCGCTCTCGATCGTTGGTGGCGGTACTGGCCACCCACTGCTGAAATTGTGGCGCCAGCGCGGCCTGCGCCTGGACCAGGCTGACACCGGGACGCAAGCGCCCCATGACCTGGATCCAGTAATAGTGCGAATCGAGGTACCTCTCCGCACGGAATCCAAACTGATCGGCCGCGCCAAGCAATTCGTTGGCGTGCATAGGAACATAGACATCCGGAGCCCCAGCAGGATCGACGCCGAAGAACCCCGGAGGTGTGACACCCAACACGGTGAAGGGGATGTTGTTGATCAGAACGGGCTGGCCGACCGCGCTCGCGGGTCCTCCGAAGCGTTTTTCGCTGAGGGCATGGCTGACCACGGCGACTGCTGGCGCTCCTGCCCGATCGTCGTCAGGAACGATGAGCCGGCCGGCCGCCGGGAGGACGGCGAGTCCGCGGAAATAGTCGCCGGATACAGTGAGGCCGCTGGTGATGTCGGCCTCTCCATGAATCGCCAGGTTCAGTTTTCTCGCCTGTCTCGGTTGGAAATAGGCGAACACGCTCGAGAAGATGGCGTCGTCTTTCCGGAACAGTTCGAACGCCTCGAAGGGAAACATGCCGCTCGTCGTTCCCGACTTGGAGTCGTCCCAGCTGCTGCCGCTCATCCCGTGCATGACGAAATCGGGCCCGGAGGTGCTCTTGGCGTGCCAGTTCAGGACGAGCAGGCGCTCGGGATCGGACACCGGTAGCGAGCGCAGCAGGATCGAATCCATGAAGCTGTAGATCGCGGTGTTGGCGCCGATGCCCAGCGCCAGGCACAAGACCACGAGCGTCGTGAACAGCCGATTGGCCGCTATCGTCCGACAGGCGTACCGCAAATCCTGGCCAAGCTGCTCGAGGATCGTCCATGCCCACGTGGCGCGTGTGTCCTCCTGCACCAGCGTGAAGTTGCCCAAATCGCGACGCGCCGCCCATCGGGCCTGGTCCTCCGCCAGTCCCAGGGCCTGACGTTCTTCCGCTTCCTCTTGCAGATGGAATTGGAGTTCCTCGAGGAGTTCCGCCTCTTTGCGATCCCGCTGCGTCAACCAACGCAGCTTGCGAAAGAACGCGCTCATGATCCCTCCTGGCCGGCTGGATCCAGGATCAATCCCATGGCGCGCGCGAACGCCTTCCATTTCGACCGCTCGGCAAAGAGCTGTTTCCGGCCAAGCGCAGTGAGGCGATAGTACTTGGCGCGTTTTCCTTTGTCGGACAGCTCCCAAGACGCCGCAATCCAGCCTTTCGCTTCGAGCCGATGCACGCATGGGTACAACGACCCGGTCTCGATTTGGAGAAGGTCTTCAGATGTCCGCTGGATATGCTTCGCGATCGCGTGACCATGCATCGGCCCGGCAAGAAGAGTGCGGAGGATCAGCAGATCGAGCGTGCCTTGTAGCAACTCCACGCGAGCAGGCGCCTTGGGACTCATTCTGTAGACAGCCTACTATATGTTTGTGTAGACAGTCTACGTCGAGTTCACCCCATATCCGATCCAGTTTGGAAACGGCAACTGGATCACCGTCGTCACCCGTGGCTCGGACCAGCTCGGCAGTTCCGGCCTCGCCAGCGTTAGTCCGATTCGTACGCCATTCGATTCGCGTCGAGTCGAAGATGTAAAGTCCAGGACGTCGCTTGAAGGGACGCCAATGACCGCTGACGAGACGGCCTGGCCCTCGCTCTCATCGCCGACATGGCCCGAGACGTGCGCCACGCTGCACATGTGGACGCAAATGGTCGGGAAGGTCCGGCTCGCGTTGACACCGCCAGTGAACCATTGGTGGGGTGTCGCGCTCTATCTAACGGCCCGCGGTTTGACCACGTCGCCTATCCCTTACGGCGATGGCGCGTTCGAGATCGTTTTTGATTTCATCGACCACATGCTGGTCATCGATGTGGACGACGGCCGACGGCGAACCATCGCGCTGGCGCCACGATCGGTCGCCGACTTCTATGGCGAAGCCATGCGCACGCTCGACGAGCTTCAGATCCGCGTCCGCATCTCGCCGATGCCGTCCGAAGTGCCGGCGCCGATCCGGTTCGACGAAGATCGCGTGCACGCCTCGTACGATGCAGACGCGGCCCACTGCTGGTGGCGAGCGCTGCTCAAGACAGACCTCGTGCTCCAGGAATTTCGGGCGCGCTTCATCGGCAAATGCAGCCCGGTGCACTTCTGGTGGGGAGGGTTCGATCTCGCGGTGACCCGGTTCAGCGGACGCCGAGCGCCGGACCGGCCGAACGCCGATGCGATTACGCGCGAAGGCTATTCCCATGAAGTCATCAGCGCTGGCCTTTGGCCCGGGAGTGGCGCGATGCGCGAGGCGGCCTTCTATGCGTACGCGGCACCGGAGGCCGCCGGGTTCAAGACCGCTCGTGTCGGACCGGCGGGGGCGTTCTACAGCCCTGACTTCAACGAATTCCTGATCACGTACGAGGACGTGCGGCGCGCCGCGTCGCCGCGCGCGGCGTTGCTCGAGTTCCTGCAGAGTACGTACGAGGCGGGCGCGGAGCTTGGTGGCTGGAACCGTGCCGAGCTCGAACGCGTCGGGCCATGACCCACGG
>QHWK01000301.1:4227-10055 GCA_003223775.1 Acidobacteriota bacterium | reverse complement strand
TTGCCGAAGGTGCGCAGCAGATACACCTTGCTCTTGTCGGCGTGCGGCAGATCGCGGCCGTCGCACACGCGCGCCATCTGCGCGCCGCCGGCCTCCGCCTGCCCCGCCTCTCCGGGCACGTGCGCGAGATATTTCGGCCGCTTCGGATCGGTGACGTCGAGAATCGACGTGCCGTTGCTCTCCTGTTTGCCCGTCAGCGGATTCAGCTGCGTGCCGCCGTGATGCCCGACGTAGGCGATGAAGCGATCGCCCTGCCGGTGAATCACCGGCTGGTACGCGCTTCGCGCCTGGAGATCGTGGAAGCCGACCAGCTGCATGTCGTGCGCTTCGGCGCGCTGCTGCGCGGCGACGCGGCGATCGCTCGCGATGCCGAACGCGGCGAGTGCGATCGCGACGGTGGCGGCCGTCAGGTGCGAGCGTCTCATGTGTGATGCCTCTTTCTCGAACGGCGGCAATCGGGCCTGCGCGGGTACGAGACGATACGTCCGGCCGCGCTCCCGCGGCAACCAGCAATCGCCGCTATGACGACTGCGCCGATTCCTTTGAGCGTCGTCTCGAACGGCGCTATCCTTGGGCGCCGCCGGGCGCGACGGGACCGGACGCGGCGCATCGTTGGAGAGCCATTCATGAGCACCCACGACAAACTGGCGGGCTGCGGCGTCTCGCGGCGCGACATGCTGCGCATCGGCGCCGGCGGCGTCGGGTTCAGCGTGTTCGGCGGCATCGGCCCGGTGCCCGCCGTCTTCGGCCGGGCGAGCGAGGCCACCGCCGCGAGCACGTCGGGCAAGATCCTCGTGGTCTTCGAGTGGTTCGGCGGCAACGACGGCCTGAACACCATCGTGCCCTATGGCGACTCGATGTACTACAAGCATCGTCCGACGATCGGCATCAGAGAGAAGGACGTGCTGAAGATCGACGCGCACTTCGGCTGGCAGAAGTCGATGGGCGGGATGAAGCGGATGTACGACGAGGGCAAGGTCGCGATCGTGCAGGGCGTGGGCTATGCGCAGCCGTCGTTCTCGCACTTCACGTCGATGTCCTTCTGGCACACGGGCGCCCCGAACGGCGGCAACGAATACGGCTGGATCGGGCGAACGGCGACGGCGCTGGATCCGGCCGGCGCGCGGCCGAACATGATCGTCAACGTCTCCGACAGCCAGTCGCTCGCGGTGAAAGCGGAGAACCACGTGCCGCTCGTGTTTCTCGATCCGACGAAGTTCCAGCGCGCCGCGTTCGCGCAGGAACGGGCGGCGCTCGATCTCCTCGACGCACAGACGGCGCCGCTCGGCGCGGCGCATGCCTACGCGGTCGAAGTCACCAGGAGCGCGGCGCAGGCCTCGGAAGTCGTGCGTCTCGCGTGGAGCAAGTACAAAGGCAAGGACAACGTCGATCTCCGGCTGCTCGATCTGGACAAGGTCGCGGCGCTCATCGACGCGGACTTTCCGACGAAGCTGTATTACGTGCCGCTGCGCAACAGCCTGTTCGACACGCATGTCAACCAGGCGGCGCCGCACGATCGGCAGCTGGAGTACTGCTCCGACGCGATCTCTGGCTTCTTTCAGGAGATGAAGCGGATCGGCCGGGCCGACGACGTCGTGATGTACGTGCACAGCGAGTTCGGACGGCGCGTGCCCGAGAACACGAGCCTCGGCACGGACCATGGCACCGCGCAGGTGAACTTCGTGATCGGCAACGCGGTGAAGGGCGGAATGTACGGCGCGCCACGCTGAAAATGTTCCGGGCGTAGGAGGACATATGACCGGTCGCGTGGGCTGGTCGCCGGGACCGGCGCACTGGAAAGACGACCTCACGCCAATCGCCGCCGCGGACTGGAGCTACGACCGCGCGGCGCACCTGCTGGCGCACGCCGGGTTCGGCGGCGCGCCGGCGGAGATCGAGGCGCTCGCCGGGGCGGGCCCGGACGGCGCCGTGCGCGCGCTCGTTCACTACGAGCGCATCCCGAATCCGAAGCTGCAGCCGTTTGTCGAGTCGGGGCTCTGGGATCCGTCGCTGAATCCGTTTCCTGAGAGCCGGCCCGAGGCGACCGATCGCGCGCTCGCGACGGGCGCCTCGATGGGCGTCGAGCGCAAGCCCGCGGGCAAGCGCCCGCTTCAGCCGGTGTCGGACCGGTTCTTCTACTGGCTGCGCGCGACGATGCTCGAGACGCGGCGGCTCGGATACTGGTGGGCCGGCCGGATGCTGCAGACCACCCATCCGCTCGAAGAGAAGATGGCGCTCCTGTGGCACGGTCACTTCGCCACGCACGAGAACAAGGTGCGCGACTACCGCAAGATGCTGCAGCAGATCGCGCTGTTCGAAAAGGCGGCGACGGGCAACATCAGGGACCTGGCGATCCGGGTGGCGCAGAATCCGGCGATGCTCTACTTCCTCGACGCCCAGTACAACGTGAAGGGCGCCGCGAACGAGAACTTCGCGCGCGAGGTGATGGAGCTCTTCACCATGGGCGTCGGCAACTACTCGGAGAAGGACGTGCGCGAAGGCGCGCGCGCCTTCACCGGCTGGTACTTCGACGACCTCTCGTTCAAGATCGACGCGGCCAAGCACGACGACGGTCCGAAGACGTTCCTTGGCCGGAGCGGAAACTTCGACGGCGTCGACGCGCTGAAGATCATCTTCGAGCAGCCGGTGACGGCGGAGTACCTCGCCGGCAAGATCTACCGCTTCCTCGTCCGCGACGATCTCTCGCAGGAGCTGAAGAAGAAGCTGGGCGCGATCCTTCGCGACAGCGGTTACGAGCTCAAACCGCTGCTGACGGCGATCTTCTCCTCGAAGGACTTCTACAGCCAGGCGAGCTACGGCGCGCACATCCGGGGGCCGGTCGAGCACACGGTCGCGATGATGAAGCACCTCGGCGTGGACACGATGCCGGGCGTGCCCGATTTCAACCAGGCGACCATCGCGATGGGCCAGCACCTGCTGAACCCGCCGTCGGTCGCGGGCTGGGCCGGCGGTACGGCGTGGATCACGCCAGGGCTGCTCATCGCGCGCGGCAACGTCGCACGCGACGTGCTGATCCCCGACATCACCGGCTTCAGGGACTGGAACTTCTCCGCCGGCAGCGACGACGTCCTCGGCCGTCGCCTGCGCGACGGCTACGACATCGGCGCGGCGACCGCGGTGAACGATCCGGCGAACATGACGGCGTTCGACCGCGCGGCGCTCGAGCGCGACGAGAAATTCAACACGCGCATCTCGGGCTACATCGGCTGGGAGCAGGCGGCGCGCAAGCTGATTCCCACGCCGCGCCACGCCGCGCAGTTCGACCTCACGAAGATGGTGCTCGAGAGCGGCGCCGCATCTGCGGGCGAGGCGGTCGACTACCTGTTGTGGCGGATGGTGCGCGTCCCGACCGCGACCGCGACGCGCGAGGGATTCGTGGCGTTCCTGACCAACGAGTTGGGAACAGACACCCTCGAGCGCGCGAAGAGCTACATGGAAGACGCGCTCCGCATGGTCGTGCATCTGATCATGAGCACGCCCGAGTATCAGATCGTCTGATCCTCACGGCAGCGGACGAATCTTGATGTTGCGGAACGCGATCGGGAACTGCTGATACTGAAGCCGCAGGTTGCCTTCCGCAAACTTCGCGTCGTGGATGTCGAGCGTCGTCTCGCCGTTCAGCTCGACGACGAGGTGATCGCCGTCGGCGGTGATCCGGTAAAGATTCCAGGCGTCCGGCTTGAACCCGTACTCGCGCGCGGTCTTCGCCGTGCCGACGATGGCGCCCGTGTTGTAGCCGGCCGGCTGCTGGCGCCAGATCTGCACCTCGTAGCCGCCGTTTTCCTGAGGCGACCGCACGAACACGCCGCTGTTGGTGTCGGCGCCGCACCGGAATTCAGCCGACAGGACGAAATTCCTGTAGCTGCGATCGGAGGTCAGGTAGCCGGTCGGCTCGCCGCACGCCGTCAACGATCCGTCGACGACTTCCCAGTGAGAGCCGCCGGCCGGCGTCGTCTCCGCTCGCGCGGAGACGCACGGTTTCGGCGTGCCGACCTGCCCCGGCTGCGGCGCCTGCGGCGGACCCGTCCGGCCGCCGCCCCGAGGCGGCGCCGAGACGTGCCAGCCGGCGAGCGTCCTGCCGTCGAACAGCAGCTGCCACCCCTGCGCGCGCTCCTGCGCGGTCAGCGTGTTGATCGCCTGGCCGAAGAGCGGCGCCGACGACCAGAGGAGTACGGCGATGGCCAACGCCGCGCGTATGCTCGTCATCGGCGTAGACTATCGCACAATGAAGAGCGAGGCTCTGAGCCTCGCCAGGCGATCCTGAAAGCGTCGCCCTACGTCTTATCGCAGGCTGAACGCGATGATGTTCGAGCCTCCGGCGACGGCGACGTATTGCGTGCCCTCCACGGCGTAGGTCATCGGGCCCGCGCGCCAGCTCTGGTTCGTGTCGAACTGCCACAGCCGTGTGCCGCTCGCCGCGTCGACCGCGATGAAGCCTTCATCGGCGCCGTAGAACACGAGGCCGCCCGCAGTCGCCAGTACGCCGCTGCCGATAATGCCGCCGCCGACGCGCACGTCCCACTTCACTTTTCCGGTCTCGATGTCGATCGCCTCGAGAACTTTTCCCGCCGCGCTCGAGCCCGGCGCTCGACGCGTGACGCCGCCGTAGAACGACTTGCCGGCTTCCCACTGCTGATCGTTCTTCGTGTAGATCGCGCACGATTCCTCGGCGAACACGTAGAACAGGCGCGTAGCGGGGCTGAACGCTGTCGACGGCCAGTTCGTCGCGCCCGCCACCGCGGGACAGGTGCGCTGCCCCTCGCGCGTCGGCTCGCTGCCGCTCTTCACCAGCGGCCGCCCGTCGCCGCCGATGCCGCTCGCCCACGTCACGTTCGCGACGAACGGCTCGGCGAGCAGCACCTTGCCTGTTAGCCGATCGAGCACGTAGAAGAACCCGTCGCGATTGGCCTGGACGAGCAGCTTGCGCGGCTCGCCGCGAAGCCGCGCGTCGACGAGCATCGGCGTCTGGTTCGCGTCCCAGTCGTGGAGATCGTGCGGCGTGAACTGGTAATGCCATCGCAGCTTTCCGGTATCGGGGTCGAGCGCGATGACCGAGGAGCTGTACAAGTTGTCGCCCTGCCGCTCGTCGCCGTTGTAGTCGGGACACGGGTTGCCGGTCGGCCAATACAACACCCGCGCGTCGGGATCGTAGGTGCCGGTGAGCCACGTCGCCGCGCAGCCGTGCTCGATCGCGCGCCCGACCCACGTCTCCGATCCAGGATCGCCGCGCGCGGGCACCGTCCAGAAGCGCCACGCGCGCTCGCCGGTCGCGGCGCGGTACGCGTCGAGAAAGCCGCGGATGCCTTCGTCGCCGCCCGACACGCCCGCCACGACGAGATCGCCGACGACGAGCGGCGCGCCGGTGGCGCCGTAGTTCTGGCGCGCGTCGGCCATCTCGACGTCCCACGCGAGCGCGCCGGTGTCCCGGTGGAGCGCGATCAGGTGCGCGTTGTCCGTGACGATGAACACGCGATCGCCGAGCACGGCGGCGCCGCGATTGATGCCGGTGGCGGCGTCACCCGCGAGCCCCTGCGTCCGCGGACGGCTGTAGTGCCAGATCTGCCGGCCGCTTCGCGCGTCGAGCGCGAAGGCTTCGTTCACCGACGTGACGTACATCACGCCGTCGACGACAAGCGGCGTCGTCTGCAGCGCGCGCGGCGCTTTCTCGATCGTGAACATCCATTTCGGCGCGAGGCCGTGGATGGTCGCGCCGTTGATCTGATCGAGCGGGCTGAATCGATTGCCGCTCAGGTTTCCGTGGTACGTCGGCCACGCGCCCGGCTTGGGCTGCGCGATGTCGGCGAAGG
>QHWK01000301.1:2952-4111 GCA_003223775.1 Acidobacteriota bacterium | reverse complement strand
GCCGGTAATCGCGCGGCAGCGTGGTCCAGTCGGGCCGCGTGATCCCGTTCAGATCGTAGACGACCTTTCCGTCGCGCAGCGTGAGCTCGCATGTCAGCTTCCGCGTGCCGCCGAGACGCGCGCCGTACATGTCGACGAAGCCGAAGCTCCCGGTCTCGACCCGCAGGACGGCAATGTCCGCGGCCGCGCCCGGCGAGAGGTGGCCCAGCTCCTCGCGCTTGATCTCGCGCGCCGGATTCCACGTCGACCACCGGATCACATCGTCGAGCGACAGGCCCATCGCGAGGAACTTGTCCATCACGTTGAGCATGTCCTTCATGCCCGAATTCATGCTGCCGATGTGCAGATCGGTCGAGATCGAATCGGGGCGGAATCCCTGCTTGATCGCCGGCACGGCGATCCGCCAGGCGAAGCTGCCGCCGCCATGGCCCACGTCGAAGATCACGCCGCGCGTGCGGCCCTCGACCATCCCCGGGTTGACGCGGCCGGAGTCGTCGAGCTCGTTGCGAAGGCCGGAGTAGGCGTGCGTGTAGATGTCGCCGGGCCGCAGCTTCTTCGTCACGAGCTCCGCCATCGGACGCTCGGGGCGGTTCGTGCCGAAATCGACCATCACGGGAATGTTGGCCTGCGTGCCCGCTTCGACCGCGCGCTCGACGGGCGCCCATTCGGGGCCGGCGTAATGCGCCGTCTTGATGCCGACGATCACGTTCTTGTGCCGCGCGGCCATCTCCGAGGTCGGCTTCGCTTCCATGTCGGCCAGGTTCTGCTCGAACTTGTCGCCGCGCATGCCGGCGCCGACGATGTTGAGGAACGCGAGGACGCGGGTCTTCGAGCGATCGATGATGCGGTCCTTGAAGTCGTCGAAGCTCCGCCACCCCGACGATCCCGCGTCGACGATCGTCGTCACGCCCGAGCGCAGCGTGAAGCCGTCGGGATACAGGCTGTTGTCGCCCGCATAGGATCCGCGTTCGCCGGTGCCGGCGTACACGTGGACATGGATGTCGACGAGCCCCGGCGTGACGTAGAGCCCCGAGGCGTCGACGACCTTCAGCGCGTCGGCCGGGTTGATGTTCGCCGCGACGGCCGCCACCTTGCCGTTCGCGATCGCGACGTCGCGAACCGCGCTGATGTTGTTCTTCGCGTCGACGACGCGGCCGCC
>QHWK01000301.1:0-2881 GCA_003223775.1 Acidobacteriota bacterium | reverse complement strand
TCGCCGGTAATCGTGCTTCTTCGCCGTCCACTTCGCCGCGAGATACTCACCCATGTCGAGCGTGCCGGACATCGCATCGCCGGTGACGGTACCGGTGAAGCGGAAGCTGAGCGCGTCGCCGTGGCGCTCGGTGTAGCTGCTCGAAATCTGCACGCTGGTGCCTTCGATCGTGCCGGTGAGATCGCGCGACACGAAGTCGCCCTGGTGCGACCCCTCGAGCCGGCTGCCGGCCTGCTTCACGTGCAGCGTGTGCGTCGACGTGCCCGCGAGGTATTCGATCTCGACGTCCCACTGGCCGCTGAGGTCAGCGGCCGCGGCCGCCGCCGGCGGCGGCGCGGTCGGCTTCGGCGCCTTCGACAGCGCCGCGTGGATCTTCTCGGCGACGATCGCCTCTTCGCCGCTCGCCATCTGGTACGGCGTGATCGAGATGCTGCTCTCATCGGCCCGATCGCGTCCGCCGGGCGTCGCGATGCGCGGCTCGGTCTCGACGAGATGCCGCGCGAGATCGGCGCCGCTCATCCCGATGCGCCGGCGATCCCAGCGGATCGTGAGCGTCGGCGTCCGGTTCGACAGCTCGGTCGTCTCCGCAATCGACGTCGTGACGCCGTCGATTTTCGCGACCCGCGCCGCGATCGCATCGAGCCACGACATCCACCGGTTCCACTCGGCCTTGTGATCGCGCTTCACCCACATCTCGACGGCCATCAGCATGCCGATGGCTTCTTCCTTCCCCACTTTCATCGAGCGGGAGAAGCCGTGATGCGGCGCGCTGTGGACCCACGCCGCGCGCACCAGATCCTTCCGGCCGAGGAGCAGCCCCGCCGTCTGCGGGCCGCGGATGCACTTCCCGCCGCTGTAGGTGACGAGCGTCGCGCCGTTCTCGAGGTGCACGTTCGGCACCGTGAGGACTTCCGCCGCCGCGTCGACGAGCACCGGCACCCGCTTCTCGCTGGCGAGCCGCGCGATTGCGCGCGTGTTGATCGGGCTCTTGTCGGCTTCGGGTCCGGCAAGGATGTACACCATCGCGGTGCGCGGACCGAACGCCGCGTCGAGCTCCGCGGGCGTGCCGACTTCGACGATGCGGACCCCGACGGCGCGGACGGCGGCGTCGTACACGTTGCGCGAGTGCTTCGGGATGATCACTTCGTCTTTCGGAAAGCCGGCGAGGTTCGGGATGCGCACGTGCAGATCCGGGTTGCCTCCGGCCACGCACGCGGCGGTCGCGTGCGTCAGCGCGGCGGCGCACCCCGACGACACCATGCCGAACTCCGCTTTCGTCAGCTCGGCGAGCCGGGCGCCGATGGCCGCCATCAGCTCGTCGAGGTGCACGTGATGCTGCGCCGCGGCGTCGATCGCCGCGCGCACCTCGGGCAGCATGAGCGAGCCGCTGATGATCGTGAAGGTGCCGCGCGCGTTGATGAGCGGCCGCACGCCGATGGATCGATAGATGTCCTCGCCGACGCGCAGCCCGTCGGCCGCGGCCTCCGCCGCCGCCGGCACGGCTGCGCCGCGGAAGATCGAGGGCAGCGCGAGGAAGGCGGATCGCTGGAACAGCTCGCGGCGGGTCCATCGTGTGATTGAGTCGAGCATCTTCTCCCCTCCGAGCACCGGGCAATTAAGAATTTGGAATTAAGAATTAAGAATGCGTCGAATGATCTCGCGAATTCTTAATTCTTAATTCTCGTAATTCTTAATTACAGCGTCGCAATTACATCGATCTCCACGAGCGAGTTGCCCGGAATCCCCCCGGCCGCGGCGATCGTCGTCCGCACCGGCGGCTCTGCGCCGAAGCGGCCCTGGAACATCTCGTTCATGCCGGCGTAGTCCTTCAGGTCGTTCAAGTACACGTTGCACTTCAGGACCTTCTCCATCGACGATCCGATGCTCTCGAGCTGCTGCTGAATCTGATCCAGCACGCCCTTGGTGTGCACCTTGATGTCGCCTTCCATGTGATAGCCGACGCCGGCGATGAACACGAGGCTGCCGTAGGAGATCGTGCCGTTGAAGAGCGGCGGCTTCTCCGGCTTGCGGCCGTTTCTGTAGTGCACCTTCTTCGCCGGCTTGTCGCCCTGCGCCGCGGCGCGCGACGGCACGGCCGCCGCCGTGACGGCCGCCGCCGCGACGGCGCCGCGTCTGATGAACGTGCGTCGATTCGTCTTCTTCATCTCGTGCTCCTCAGAAGATCAATCTCGCTCCGAGCTGGATCTGCCGCATGTTCGGGTAGCTCGTGTTGGTCGCGCTGATGCGGCCGAAGTTCGCCGAGCCGAACACCGCGTTCGGGGTGCCGTAGTTGACGTTGTTGAACGCGTTGAAGATCTCGGCGCGGATCTGGAGCCGGACCGATCCGCCGACCGGCACGCTCTTCGCCATCGACAGGTCGGTGATCATCGCCTTCGGCCCGCGCAGCACGTTGCGCGGCGCGCTGCCGAAGGTGTACTGCGCCGGCATCGCGAACGCGGACGGATCGAAGCAGTTGACGAGATCCAGGTTCGTCGCGCTCTGCTGGCAGTCGAACGACGGCGCCGGACCGATGAGATCCGGACGCTGCAGGCCGGAGATGCCGATGTTCGCGCGGTCGGCGGCGATCGTCACGTTGACCGGCGTGCCGCTCTGGACCGTCGTCACGCCGGCGATCTGCCATCCGGCGACGACGTAGCGCAGCACGGGCTGCGGCGAGCTCTTGAGGAACGGCACGTCGTAGAGATAGCTCGCGACGAACCGGTGCGGGACGTCCCAGTTCGCGGGCCCGTAATCCTCCCAGATGTCGTAATTGTTCATCGTCTGGCCGCCGCCGTTGGAGTGCGTCGCCATGTCGCGCGTCCGCGACCAGGTGTAGTGCACGTCGGCCTGCAGGCCGCGGCTCATGCGCTTGCGCAGGATG
>QHWK01000300.1 GCA_003223775.1 Acidobacteriota bacterium | reverse complement strand
CAATCGGCGCGGCGAGCGCCGCGCGGCCGGCGTCCACCCAGCCGAAGTCGTCTTTGACGAAGCCGCGGCCGATGTCGGGAAGATAGACGGCGGCGGCGAAGAGCAGCCACGATCCCGCGAGGATCGCCGCGAACACGCCGGAGCGCCGCGTCACCGCGCTAGCCCATGATCTGTTTGGCGATGGTCTGCAGCTGCAGGTTCGACGTGCCCTCGTAGATCTGGCCGATCTTCGCGTCGCGGTACAGCTTCTCGACCGGGTACTCCTTCACGAAGCCGTTGCCGCCGAACAGGTTCACGGCGAGGGACGCCGTGCGCTCGGCGACCTCGGACGCGAAGATCTTGCCCATCGCGGCTTCGGTGAGAAACGGCTGGCCCCCGTCGCGCAGGCGCGCGGCGTTGTAGACCAGCAGGCGCGAGGCTTCGATCTCGGTCGCCGCGCGCGCGATCTGGTGCTGCACCGCCTGGAACTCCGCGATCGCCTTGCCGAACTGCTTCCGTTCGCGCGTGTACGCGATCGTGTGGTCGAGCGCGCCCTGCGCCAGCCCGATCATCTGCGCGCCGATGCCGATGCGTCCTTCGTTCAGCGTCTCGATCGCGACCTTGTAGCCTTTGCCGACCTCGCCGAGGACGTTCGCGCGCGGCACGCGGCACTCGTCGAACAGCAGCTCGCACGTGCTGCTCGCGCGGATGCCGAGCTTGTCCTCTTTCTTGCCGACCGTGAAGCCCGGCGTGCCGCGCTCGACGAGGAACGCCGTGATGCCGCGGTAGCCCGCCTCGGGGTTCGCGTTCGCGAAGACGATGAAGAGGCCCGCCTCGTTGCCGTTGGTGATCCAGAGCTTGCGCCCGGTGATCGCCCAGTCGCCGTCGCGCTCGGATGCGCGCGTCCCCATCGCGAACGCGTCGCTGCCGGAGCCGGCTTCCGACAGCGCGTACGCGCCGATCGTCGCCGACGCCATTTTCGGCAGGTAGCGCCGCTTCACCTCGTCGCTGCCCCACCGCAGCAGCGCGTTGATCACGAGCGTGTTCTGCACGTCGACCAGCACGCCGATCGACGGATCGACGCGCGACAGCGCCTCGACGGCGAGCACCGCGTGGAAGAAGGTCGCGCCGCCGCCGCCGTACGCGTCGGGAATCTCGATCCCCATGACGCCGAGATCGAACAGCTTCTCGACGAGCGCCGGCGGAATCTTCGCGTGCTCGTCCATCTCGCGCACGAGCGGCCGCACTTCGCGATCCGCGAACTCGTACACGCTGTCGCGGAACAGCCGTTCGTCTTCCGACAGCGTCGTCAGCGGCTGCCGCGCGGCTTCGGTGTGTTGCGTCGTCACAAGCGCTCCAGAACCAGATGTTATCATCACGTTCATGCGCCGGCTCGCGGTCGCGTGGCTCGTTGTCTCCGCCGTGTGCGCCGCGGCCGTTCAATACACCGACGCGCGTCAGCAGCCGGCGCGCGAGGGCGGACAGCCGCCGGTCTTCCGCGGCGGGACGACGCTCGTGCAGGTGGACGCCATCGTCACCGACGGGTCCGGGAGCCCCGTCGTCGATCTCACCGCGGCGGATTTCGAAGTCCTCGACGACGGCCGCCGTGTTCCGCTCGAGCGCGTGCGCTTCCTCGGCGCCGCGGCGTACGAGGGCGACGCGACGCTCGCGCCGATCCGCACGCACGACGACGAGGAGCGCGAAGCGTCGCGCGACGACGTCCGCGTCTACGCGATCTTCCTCGACGACTATCACGTGGAGCGCATGGGCGAGCTGCGCGTCGTCGATCCGCTGATCGCGTTCGTGCAGAGCCTCCCGCCGACCGATCTCGTGGCCGTCTACTATCCGCTCGACTCGATGACCGACGTCCACTTCGCGCGCGATCGCGAGCCGGTGCTGAAGGCGATCCGCGGCTTCAAGGGGCGGCTCGGCGACTATCAGCCGACGCGGCCCGTCGAAGAGGAGCACCTGCGCCATCCGCGCGACATCGAGCGCATCCGCCGCGAGATCACGATGTCTGCGCTCGAAGGGCTCGCCGCGCACCTCGGCGGAATCAATCGAAGAGCTGCGCCGCGTCTACGAAGCCGCCAACCGCGCGAACGTCGCCGTCTACCCGCTCGATCCGCGCGGGATGACGATGGAGCGCCACGCCACGACGCCCGGGCAGATGATGAACTTCAGCGTCGGCGACCACGACATGCTGCGCGCGCTCGCGTTCGAGACCGGCGCGCGCGCGATCGTCGATCGCAACGACATTCGCGGCGAGCTGCAGCGCATCGTCCGCGACGCGAGCGCCTACTATCTGATCGCGTACGAGTCGCCGCACCCCGACGACGGGAGATTTCACCGCGTGACGGTGCGCGTGGCGCGGCCGCGGACGACGATCTTCGCGCGCACCGGGTACTGGGCGTTCAAGCGCGGGGACACATCCGAAGGGCCGGCGTCGCTCGCGCCGGCCGTGCCGCCCGCCGTGAAGGAGGCGGTGAATCGCCTCGCGGACTCGCTGCGGCCGAACGCCGACGAGCCGGCCGAAGCGCCGAGCCGCGTGCACATGCCCGCGCCGCCGCCGCGGCCGGAGAAGACGCCGCTGCTTGCGGCGCCGTCGGTAGCCGTTGCGCGAGGGCGGACCGTCAGCGACCCCGTGGCGCGGCGCGAATTCCGCCGGACGGACACCGTGGTCGTCCGCGCGGCCGTGACGGGGGCGCCTGAGACGTCGGCGCGGCTCCTCAACCACGTCGGCCAGCCGCTCGCCGACCTGCCGGCCGTCGTCGCCGACGGCACGTGCGAGGTGACCGTGCCGCTCGGCAGCGTCGGCGCCGGCGACTACGTGCTGGAAATGTCGGCGAAGACCGACGGCGAGGCGGCCCAGCAGTTCGTCGCGTTCCGCGTGCTCGCCCGCTAAGCCGGGCCAGCGCTGAACCGAAAGCGTCTAAGATTAGGTATGGCCAGAGGGATGCGCACGCTCTCCGCCTCAGCGGTCGCGCTGTTGTTGATCGGCGGCCTGCTAGGCCACGCTCAGCAACAGCCGCAACAACAGCAGCCACAACAACAACAGCAGCCACAACAACAACCGCAGCAGCAGACGGCGCCCGATCCCGCGACGCAGCCGCCGATCTTCCGCAGCGGGATCAACTTCGTCCGCGTCGACGTCATCCTCACGGACAAGAACGGCAACCCGGTCGGCGATCTGCAGCCGGGCGACTTCGACGTGACCGAGGACGGCAAGCCGCAGAAGATCGAGACGTTCAAGCTGATAAAGCTCGACGGCGGCCGCGCGCAGTCGATGCAGGAGCCAGTGCGCGAGATCCGCACCGACTACGACGAAGAAGCCGAAGCGGGGCGCGACGACGTGCGGCTGTTCGCGATCTTTCTCGACGACTACCACGTGAAAAAAGGATCGAGCCTGTCGGTGCGCAAGCAGCTGTCGACGTTCGTCCAGAACAACCTCGGGCCGTCGGACATGATCGGCGTCATGTATCCGCTCGAGTCCACCGCCTCGGTGCGCATGACCCGCAATCATTCCGCGGTTGTGCGGGGGCTGCAGCAGTTCCTTGGGCGGAAGTACTAGTACTAGCCTAAGAATCAGTTCGAGGAGAACTACGCTCGGTACCCCACCGAGACCGTCGAGCGAATCCGCAACCAGGTGTCGCTCTCCGCGATCAAGGCGCTCATCGTCCACATGGGATCGCTCAAGGAAGGGCGAAAGGCGCTGGTCCTCGTGAGCGAGGGCTACACGAACATCATCCCGCCGCAGATGCGCAACGCCGACGCGACGATGCCCGGCTTCGGGAACCCCAACTACGGCAACGCGCAGGCCGGCGTGAACGATCCGCTCGAGGATCGCGCGAACTGGCTCGCCAGCCTCGACATGGACTCCGACCTGCGCGAGGTCTACGACACGGCGAACAAGAACAACGTCGCCATCTACGCCGTGGATCCGCGCGGGCTGCCGGTCTTCGAGTTCGACATCAACGAAGGCGGCGGCATCGGCATCCAGACCGACTCGTCGTACCTCAGGTCGACGATGGACACGCTGCGGCTGCTGTCGGAGAACACCGACGGCCGCGCGATCGTGAACCGCAACGATCTCGCCGTCGGCATGAAGCAGATCACGAAGGACGAGAGCGCGTACTACCTGATCGGCTACAACTCGTCGCAGGCGCCGGCGGACGGCAAGTTCCACGAGATCAAGGTGCGCGTGAAGCGGCCCGGTTTGCAGGTGCGCGCGCGCAAGGGCTACTGGGCGCTGAACGCCGAGCAGACCGCCCGCGCGCTCGCGCCGCCGAAGCCGGCGGTGCCGAAGCCCGTGGAAGCGGCGATCAATTCGGCGATCGCGCGGCCGTCGCGCGCGAGCGTCGTGCGAACCTGGATCGGGACGTCGCGCGGCGAGAACGGCAAGACGCGCGTCACCTTCGTCTGGGAGCCGCTGCCGAAAGCGCCGGGCGATCGCGCCGATCGCGCGGAGCCGACGCGCGTGTCGCTCATGGCGCTCGGCGCCGACGGTTCGCTCGTGTTCCGCGGCCGCGTCCCCGACGTCGCCGTCGCGTCGACGGCCCCCGCCGCCTCGGTCGCCGCCGCGAACGCGTCCGGCGCGGCGCCGCGTGGCGCGCAGCGCGTCGTCTTCGATGCGCCGCCCGGAAAGGTGCAGCTGCGCGTGTCGGTCGAAGGGCCCGCATCGACGACGCTCGATACCGAAACGCGCGAGATCACGGTTCCCGACCTCACGTCGCCGACCGCACTGCTCGGCACGCCGTTCGTGCTGCGCGCGCGCACGATTCCGGAGCTCAACAAGCTGAAGGCGGATCCCGACGCGGTTCCCACGGCGGCGCGCGAATTCAGCCGCACCGATCGTCTCGTCGTACGGGTGCCCGTGTACGGCCCCGGCGGCACGACGCCGCCGCTCAAGGTCCACATCCTGAACCGCGCCGGCAGCGCGATGAACGAGCTGACGGCCGCCGCCGGGCCGCGGCCCGGCGAGCAGCAGATCGACCTCGCGGTGGCGGCGCTGCCGCCGGGCGAGTACGTCCTCGAAATCAAGGCGGGCGACCAGGACAGCGACGCGAAGGAGCTGGTCGGCTTCCGGATCACCGGGTAGCGGATGCGCGGGGCGGTTGCGCTGCTGATCGCCGGAGCGCTCTCCGCGCGCGCCGCGATCGGCGGAGAACCGCCCGCCGATCAATCGCCGGCGCCCTCCGCTCGCCTCGTCACGATCGATCTCGTCGCGACTGACGCGCGCGGACGAACGGTCGAGAACCTCACGGCCGCCGATTTCGATCTGCGCGAGGCGGGCGCGCCGCTCGCGCTCGAATCGGTGCGCTTCGTCCGCGCGGTTCCCGCCGCCCGGCCCGCGCCGGTGCCGGTGCTGACCGCCGCCGACGAACGGCAGGCGGCGGCGCGCGACGCCGCGCGGCTGTTCGCGATCTTCCTCGACGAATACCACGTGAAGGCCGGCGCGAACGCCGATCGCGTGCGCGACGCGCTGCTGCAGTTCGTCGATCGCGATCTCTCGCCCGACGATCTGATCGTCGTCATGAAGCCGCTCGATTCGCTGCTCGCGATCCGCTCGGCGCGGGATCGCGACGCGGCGCGCGCGGCGATCGAGAGCTTCAGCGGCCGGCGCGGCGACTACGAGCCGCGCAACGCGTACGAGCGCGATTACATCGCCGGCACGCCCGCGCGGATCGACGCCGTGCGCAATCAGGTGGCGCTCTCCGCGATCAATGCGCTCGCGCTCCATCTCGGCGCGCTCTCCGACCGCCGCAAGACGCTCATCGTCGCCAGCGAGGGCGTGGGGCGCGCCGATCGCGGGCGCGGGCAGGAGTACCTGCCGACGCTCGACACGATCGTGCGATCGGCGAACCGCGCGAACGTCGCCGTCTACGCGTTCGATCCGCGCGACGCCGCCGACGCCGCGGCGCCCGACGACGCGCTGCGGCGCCTCGCGGACGACACCGACGGCCAGGCGGCCATCTCGGACGCCGACGCGATGCTGCGGCGGGCGTCGGCCGATTCGAGCGCGTACTACCTGCTGTCGTTCCGCGCGCCGCACCCGGACGACGGACGATTTCGCGAGCTCGAGGCGCGCGTGAAGCGCAGCCCGCGCAAGGTCGTGCCGCCGGAGCCGGCTCCGCACGCCAGCCCGCTCATCCGGCCGTGGTTCGGGATGGCGCGCGGCCGCGACGGCTCGACGCGCGTCACGTTCGTGTGGGAGCCGGCGGTGCGCGTCCCCGGCGATCGGACGCGGCGGGTGCCGGCGCGGCTGGTGCTGACGGCGAAGACCAGCGACGGCACCGTCGTCTTCGAGGGGCCGGTCGCGCCGACCGGACCGGCGGCGATGGACGCGCCGGGCGCCACGCCGCCGCGCGCGATCTTCGAGGTGCGCCCCGGACGGCTGCGGCTGCGGATGTCGATCGAGGACGCCGCGTCGCAGGCGCTCGACCAGGACGTGCGCGACATCTCGGTCCGCGATCTGCGGGGCGAGGTCGCCGTCGGCACGCCCGAGGTGCTGCGCGCCCGCAACGCGCGCGAGTTCCGCGCGCTCGAGGCCGACGCGGCGGCGCCCGTCGCGTCGCGCGAGTTCAGCCGCACCGAGCGGCTGCTGATCCGCTTTCAGGCGTACGGCTCGTCGAGCGCGCCGCCGCAAGTCTCCGCGCGGCTGCTCGGCCGCAGCGGCTACGCGATTCGCGATCTGGCGGTGACGCCGTCGGCGACGCCAGGCGATCAGGCGATCGATCTGCCGCTCGCGAGCCTCGCCACCGGCGAATACGTCGTGGAGGTGACCGCGCGGCGCGGCGCGCGCGACGCGAGCGACCGGTTCACGTTCCGCGTCACGTCGTAGCCGCGTGCGTCGACCGCGGAACGCGTTGACATCGCGAAGTCGCGGTTGTTTTCGCGCTCACAATTCCTCCACAATCGCCTGCGACACTCCTCTGAGAGATCGTCTGAGGAGGACATCATGGAGAATCGACACGTGTTTCGTGCAGTGCTGCTTGCCGTTGCGATTGTCGGCGCGCTGGCCGCCGCCGGCTTCTACGGCTACAACCTCGGCGTCGCGCGGAGCATCGCCGAGAGCCCGGCCGCCGTCGCGGCGCCCGCCGCCGGCGCCCCGATCGTCGTCTACACGCGGCCGTACGGGTTCGGCTACGGCTTCTTCCCGTTCTTCCCGCTGCTGTTCATCTTCTTCTGGATCTTCGTCGCGCGCGCGCTGTTCTGGCGCGGCCCGCGCTGGGGCCGCGGCTGCGGGTACGGCTACTACGGCGGCGGCGTGCCGCCGGCCTTCGACGAGTGGCATCGCCGGGCGCACGCGCACGAGCGGCCGGACGCCTCCCCGTCGGCGCCGCGCACAGTCTGACGTGAAGCACATCCTGGTCGTGGACGACGAGGCGCGCATCGCGGAGATCGCGCGCGATTATCTCGAGCGCGCCGGATTCCACGTGTCGGTGGCCGGCAGCGGCCCCGACGCGCTCGCCGCGGCGCGCGCCCGTCGTCCCGACCTGATCGTGCTCGATCTGGGGCTGCCCTACA
>QHWK01000299.1 GCA_003223775.1 Acidobacteriota bacterium | reverse complement strand
GTGCGAACGCCGCGCTGCCCGATCGGATTTCGGCGGTGCCCGCGCCCGCGGCGTCCGGCGCGACGTGGACGATCGCCTGATCGAGAATCGTGAGGACGTCGGCGCTCTTCTCCCACGTCATGCCGAGGCCGGCGCCCTGCATGCGGCCGCGCGCGAACTGCACCGGCCCCGGCGCGCGCACGGTGCCGTCGGCGTCGGCGTACGTGGCGTGCTCGGTCGCCGCCGTCATCCCGTCGGAGCCCTGAAGGCGGACATCGCCGTCGAGCACGATCGACGAATCGTTGCTGCCCACGCGGCCTTCCTTCCCGCTGATCGTGAACGTGCGGCTGCCGTTGCGCTCGTCGGTGACGATCTGGACGCCCTGAAGCCTGCTCGTGCCGTCGGCGTAGAGCAGCTGCTTCTGGAATCTGACGCTGACGTCCTGACGCGATCCGTGGAATTTGCCGAGTGTGCCGCCGGTGGTTTCGGCGATCGCGCCGGGGTCGGTCTTGGGCGCCACGCTGGCCGCCGGCAGCGTGTCGCGCGGCTTCAGCTGCCGCGCGACGAAGGCGGCGAACAGGACGCCGAACACGGCGACCATCAGGCGCGCGTTACGCTGAAAGCGCGTCATGGGCGAGGCCGCCGAACGAGAATCGCGGGATGACGCGACGCGGCGGGCCGACGATCGCCCGCGGCGATGCCGGAACGCAATCAGTCGGCCGCCAGCAGTCGAAAGTCCGCAATGCTCAGCTCGACGAACGTCTCTCCATTGTACTGATTCTGGTCGAGCGAGAACGCGACGTCGACCGACGCCTTGTGCTCGGTGAGCGAATCGTGGCGTTCGGCGGCGCGCCACGCGACGGCGCGGAAGATGCGGCCGTCCTGCTTCAGCGCCATCCGCAGGTGGCGCTCCTTCAGCTTCCGCGGACCGTCGATGATCTCGACGCCGCGCGCCGCGAAGACCGGCTTGTGGTTGCCCGCGCCGAACGGCGCGAGCGACGCCACGCCGGCGGCGACGCTGCCCGTGATGCCGCGGAACCCGAGGTCGGCGTCGATCCGCAGCCGCGGCATCAGATCGTCGGGGCCGAGCGTTTCGTCCGCCACGTCGTTCACGGCGAGGCGGAATTCCCTCACGCGCTGCGGGTCGAGCGCGAGGCCCGCCGCCTGGCGGTGCCCGCCGAAGCGCGTCAGCAGATGCGCGCACCGCTCGAGCGCGCCGAGCATGTCGAAGCACGGAATGCTGCGGCAGGATCCGTGCGCGATATCACCCTCCACCGACAGGACGATGGCCGGCCGGTGGAACGCGTCCACCAGCTTCGACGCGACGATGCCGATGACGCCGCGGTGCCAGTGGTCGCCGGCCACGACGAGCACCGATCGCGCGCCGACGTCGGGATCGCCGGTGACGATCTTCTTCGCGGCGGCGAGGATCTCGGCTTCCTCTTCCTGCCGCTTCACGTTCTCGCCGTCCAGGCGCAGCGCGAGCTCGCGCACTTCCTCGGCCATCGCCTCGTCCACGGCGAGCAGCAGACGCGCCGCGATGTCGGGCGTGCTCATGCGGCCGGCGGCGTTCACGCGCGGCGCGACCATGAAGCCGATGTGGTAGCTGTCGATCGTCTTGCCGGTGAGGCCCGACACGTCGAGCAGCGCGCGCAGCCCGACTTTGTGCGGCCCCTTCGACAGGAGATCGAGCCCGACCTTCGCAATGACGCGGTTCTCGCCGACGAGCGGCACGACGTCGGCGAGCGTCCCGATGGCCGCGATCTTGACGAAGCCGGGCAGCCACGCCTCGCGGTTCGCGCGCGTGCACAGCGCCTGCACCAGCTTCAGCGCGACGCCGACGCCCGCCAGATGTTTATCGGGATAGCTGCAATCGGCGCGCTTCGGGTTGATCACGGCGAGCGCCGGCGGCAGCTCGACGTCCGGCTCGTGATGGTCGGTGATGATCAGATCCACGCCGAGCTCGCGCGCGCGCTTCGCGGCGTCGGCGCCGCGAATCCCGCAGTCCACCGAGATCACGAGGCGCACGCCGTCGGCGTGCAGCCGCTCGATCGCCGCGGGCTGCAGGCCGTACCCGTCGCGGAGCCGCTCGGGCAGAAAGTGCACGACGTCGCCGCCGAGGAGCTCCAGCGCGCGGCGCAGGATCACCGTGGACGTGATGCCGTCGACGTCGTAGTCGCCGTGAATCGCGATCCGCTCGTTGTTCGCCACCGCCGCGAGCACGCGATCGACCGCCACGCGCATTCCGGCGAGCGCCATCGGATCGTGGAGCTGGTCGAGCGACGGATTGAGAAACCGGAACGCGCGTTCGGGATCGGTGAAGCCGCGTTGGCAGAGGAGCCGCGCGACGACGGGCGCGATGTCGAGAGCGGCGGCAAGCGACGCCGACGCCGTGTCGTCGCACGCAAGTGACTGCCACCTTGGTGCGACTACGGGCATTCGGTTTGCTCGCGCTTGCCGCTGGTGACAAGGACACAGAGGTTTACAGAGGGCACAGAGGCGGACACAGAGGCGCCGAGGGAGGAGTGATGCGTCCGAACGAGATCAGCTACAGGATCATCGGTGCGGCGATGAGAGTGCATACCGATAAAGGCCCCAGTCTCGTGGAGAGCGCCTACGAGAAATGCATGTGCCATGCGATGACGAAGGCCGGCCTGCAGTTCCGGCGCCAGGTTGCGCTTCCAGTCGACTATGACGGCGTGCGCATTTCTCCCGCATTCAAGATCGACTTCATTGTCGAAACATGCGTCGTCGTCGAAATCAAGTGCGTCGAAAAGGTGCTGGCCGTGCATGAAGCTCAATTGCTGTCCTATATCAAGCTGACCGGATTGCCGCTCGGCCTGCTGCTCAATTTCAAAGTTGCTCACATGCGCGACGGCATCACGCGTAAGGTCAATGCGCCCGAACGCGATCCGCTATTCACCATCCACGAAGTCGATCCCGAGCCGTCCCATGCTCCTGAATTTCCGATACCTCGCGTCATGGCGAGCCACCGATGTAACGGCGCACACGTCTGCCAGCGTCCGCGCGAGCGCCTCGTCGACGAGCGCCGCCGCGGCGGCGGGGTTCGTGTGCGCGCCGCCGGGCGGCTCCGGCACGATCGCGTCGATGATCGCCGCGTCGAGCAGATCCGGCGCGGTGATCTTGAGCGCTTCGGCCGCCTCGACCTTCTTCGCCGCGTCGCGCCACAAGATCGCCGCGCACCCTTCCGGCGGGATCACGCTGTAGATGGCGAACTCCTGCATCAGCACGCGGTCGCCGACCGCGATGCCGAGCGCGCCGCCGCTGCCCCCTTCCCCGCTCACGATGACGACGATCGGCGTGTCGAGGACCATCATGTCGCGCAGGTTGACGGCGATCGCCTCGGCGACGCCGCGCTCCTCCGACTCGATCCCCGGGTACGCCGCCGGCGTGTCGACGAAGACGACGATCGGCCGCGAGAATTTTTCCGCGAGCCGCATCGCGCGCAGCGCCTTGCGATACCCCTCCGGCCGCGCGTAGCCGAAGTTGCGGAAGATCTTGTCCTTCGTGTCGCCGCCGGCGCCCTTCACGTGGCCGACGACGAGGACCGGGTCGCCGCGGTACTCGGCGAAGCCGGTCATGATCGCGTGATCGTCGGCGAAGCGGCGATCGCCGTGCAGCTCGGTGAAGCCGGTGAACAGCCGCTCGATGAAGAACTCGAGGCCCGGCCGGTTCGGGTGCCGCGCCACCTGCACGCGCTGCCACGGTGTGAGCGATCGATAGAGCTCCGCGCGCACGGTCTGGATGCGCCGCTGCAGCGCCTCGATCTCGCGGTTGCGCGCGTCGGTCGCCGGCTGCGCGTTCAGCGTGTCGATTTCCTTCAGGAGCGCCGCGATCGGCTCCTCGAAGTCGAGGGTATCCGGCATCTATCGAAGTTCCACGGCGCCCGCGCCGACCACCTGCTCGATGTCCGCAATCAGCTTCGACGACGGGTGGACGCGAATCTGCGAGCTGACGTCCACTCGCACGCGCAGCCGGTTCGGCGCCTCGCCGGTCTCGACCTCGAACGATACCCTGCGATCGCCGCGGTGGCGCGAGAAGATCTCGCCGAGCGTCTCGAGCGTGCCGCGATCGGCCGGCTTCTTCAGGTGAATCGCCACCTCGCGCGCGATGCGCTCGCGCACCGTGTCGAGCGCCGCCACCTCGCTCGCCAGGATCCGCACGGCCTCGTCGTCGCGCTCGAGCGTCCCGCGCACGAGCACCAGCGTCCCGGCCTCGATCAGACCCGCCGCCTTCTGATACGCCTCTGGAAAGACGACGACCTCGACGGTGCCGACGGCGTCTTCGAGCGTGAACACCGCCATCCGATCGCCCTTGCGCGTCTTCAACGGGCGGCACGAGGCGATGATCCCGCCGACCGATGTGTCCGGCGCAATCGGCTTGCGGCCGGCAGGTCCCCACGCGGCCGCATCGGATGTCGGCTGCGCGTCGGCGAGATCGGCGACCGTCTTCGCGCCGAACTCGCGCAGCGCCGGCGCATAGCGATCGACGGGATGGCCGCTCCAGTAGAGGCCGAGCGTTTCCTTCTCGTACGACAGCTGCTCGCTCTCGGTCCACGGCTTCGCGTCGGGAAGCGCGAGGCCGCCTGTTCCATGAGTGCCGGCGCCGCCGGCCTCGTCGTCGCTCGAGCCGAAGAGGCCGCCTTGTCCGCGCTCGCGATCCTCCTGCATCCGCGCGCCGTGCTCGCAGGCGCCGTCGATTGTCGCCATCATCCTCGGACGCAGCGCCGCCGACGGCAACGACGCGTACGGCGTCCCGTGCGCGAGCGAGTCGAACGCGCCCGATTTGATCAGGCTCTCGAACACGCGCTTGTTCGCCAGCCGCAGATCGATCTCCGTGCACAGCGTTGGAAGCGAGCGGATCCGTCCCTGCCGCTCGCGCACGCCGAGCAGCGACTCGATCGCCCCCTCGCCGACGTTCTTGATCGCCGCGAGCCCGAAGCGCACGCCGCGGCCCGGCTCCACCGTGAAGCGCAGCCCGCTCTCGTTGATGTCCGGCGGCAGCAGCGGCACGCCGCGATCGCGGCAGTCGCCGAGATAGAGCGCGAGCTTGTCGGTGTTCTGCGACTCGATCGTCAGGAGCGCCGCCGCGAAATACCACGGGTAGTTCGCCTTCAGGTATGCCGTCTGATACGCGAGCAGCGCGTAGGCCGTCGAGTGCGACTTGTTGAAGCCGTAGCCGGCGAAGTGCTCCATCAGGTCGAACAGGTGCGTCGCCTTTTTCTCGGGCGTGCCGAGCCTGACGGCGCCCTCGACGAACGCCCCGCGCATCTTCGCCATCACCTCGGGGTTCTTCTTCCCCATGGCCTTGCGCAGCACGTCGGCCTCGCCCATCGAGAAGCCGGCGACGATGTTCGAGATGCGCATCACCTGTTCCTGATAGGCGATGACGCCGTAGGTGTCCGACAAGACGGCCTCGAGCTCGGGCAGCTCGTACTTCACTTCGGTCCGCCCGAGCTTTCGCGCGATCCAGTCGTCCACCATCCCGCTGCGCAGCGGACCGGGCCGGTACAGCGCGTTCAGCGCGATCAGATCGTCGAGCCGCTGCGGCTTCGCCTTGCGCAGGATGTCGCGCATGCCGCTCGACTCGAACTGGAAGATGCCGAACGTCGCGCCGTCCTGGAAGATCTGAAACGCCTTCGCATCGTCGAGCGGGAGGTTGGCGAGGTCGAGCCGCTCGCCCGTCGTGCGCGCGATCGCCTCGACGCAGTCGAAGATGAGCGTCAGCGTGCTCAGCCCGAGGAAGTCCATCTTCAGGAGGCCGACGCGCTCGATCTCCTTCATCGACCACTGCGTGACGATTTCGTCGCGCGCGCCCTTGTAGAGCGGCGCGAACTCGGTGATGGCTTTCGGCGCGATCACCACGCCGGCGGCGTGGACCGACGCATGGCGCGTCATCCCCTCGAGGCGCCGGGCGACGGCGAGGAGCTCCTTCACTTTCGGGTCGCCGCTCTCCATCTGGCGAAGCGGCTCGCTCTCCTCGAGCGCCTTGTCGAGCGTCATGTCGAGCGCAGAGGGAATCTGCTTGGCGACCTTGTCGACGTCGGCAAACGGCATCTCGAGCGCGCGGCCGACGTCCTTCACCACCGCCTTCGCCTTCATCGTGCCGAACGTGATGATCTGCGCGACGTTCTCGCGGCCGTACTTCCGCGTCACGTAGTCGATCACCTCGCCGCGGCGCCGCTCGCAGAAGTCGATGTCGATGTCGGGGAGCGAGACGCGCTCGGGGTTCAGGAAGCGCTCGAAGATGAGATCGAAGTCGATCGGATCGACGTCCGTGATCCGCATGCAGTAGGCGACGAGGCTGCCGGCGGCGGAGCCTCGCCCCGGGCCGACCGGAATGCCGCGCTCGCGCGCGTAGCGGATGAAATCCCAGACGATCAGGAAGTACCCCGTGTACTTCATCGTCTTGATCATGTCGATCTCATACGAGAGCCGCCGCTCGTACTCGTCGATCGAGTGGCGCAGCGCCCCTGCCGCCTGGAGCTGCCGCAGCCGCGGCAGCCGCTCCTCGAAGCCGTCGCGCGCGACGCGCTCGAAGTACTCGTCGAGGGTGAAGCCGGGCGGCACGTCGAAGTTCGGCAGGTAGTTCTCGCCCTCGGCGATCCGCACGTTGCAGCGCTCGGCGATGCGCACCGTGTTCGCGAGCGCGTCGGGGAAATCCTTGAAGACCTCCGCCATCTCCTCGGCGCTCTTCAGGAAAAACTGCTTCGCGTCGTAGCGGAGCCGTTTGGGATCGGTGAACCCTTTGCCGGTCCCGATGCACAGCAGCACGTCGTGCGCGTGATGATCGGCCTCGCGCAGGTAGTGCACGTCGTTCGTGCACACGAGATTCAGCCCGAGATCCGCGGCCATCCGCGGGATGCCGCCGTTGACGATCCGCTGCTCCTCGATGCCGTGCCACTGCATCTCGAGGAAGAAGTTGCCGGCGCCGAGGATGTCGCGGTACGCCGCCGCCGCGTCGAGCGCCCTTCGCTCCTGA
>QHWK01000298.1 GCA_003223775.1 Acidobacteriota bacterium | reverse complement strand
CGTGCCGTCGCCGTTGTTGCGATAGAGAACCAGCTGCCCGTAATAGGTGACGAGCAGATCGACGTGACCGTCGTTGTCGTAGTCGCCGGCGCAGACCGCCTGTCCCCAGCCGGTCGCCGAGAAGCCGGCTTTGCGGGTCATGTCGGCGAACGTGCCGTCGTGGTTATTCCGGTACAGGTGGCTCACCGGGGCGGCCTCTCCATCCGAAGACTGCAGGCGTGCGCCGTTGACCAGAAAAATATCCGGCCACCCGTCGTCGTCGTAATCGAGGATGGCGACGCCGCCGCCCGTTGTCTCGAGGATGTACTGCTTGATCCGCTCGCCGCCGATGATCGTGCGCGCGGTGAGACCGGCCGCGGCGGCGACATCGCGAAAGTCGGCGAATGGATCACCTACAGCGGCGGGTTGAAATGCTGACAGCGCTGCGACGACGAGTGTGCCGCCAATGATGAGCTTCGCCACTCGATCGAGCAGGATAGGCTTGCAAAACGTGAACGGTCAAGCTAGTCTCGCGCGCAAATTCGCCAGCGACGATCGCGCGACGCCGGATCGTGCGTTGCATGACGCGGTCGCTCGACAACGGAGGATTGAATGCAGATCCTGCCGGCACTCTCCTGGCGCTGCTTGGCTGCGCTCGCTCTGACAACGCTCGCCCTGACGACGCTTCTCGCCGCACCCGCCATTGCCCAGGTTGACACGGGCACGATCTCCGGCACCGTGAAGGACGCGCAAGGCGGTGTCCTGCCCGGCGCCAGCGTCACCATCACCCACGAAGGTCAGGCGCTCACGCTGACGACGGTCACGCGTCAGGATGGCACCTACATCTTCACGCCGATCCGCACCGGCGCCTACCGCATCGAGATCGAGTTTCCGGGATTCAGCAAAGGCGTGCGCCGCGGGGTGACCGTCGGGATTCAGGAGCAGGTGCGCGTCGACTTCGATCTGCAGCCCGGCGCCATCAGCGAGCAGGTGCTCGTCACCGCCGAGTCGCCGGTGCTGCAGACCGGCTCGGGCAGCGTCGGCGAGACGCTGAAATCCGACCAGATCGAGAACCTGCCGGTGAACGGGCGCGACTACACGGTGCTCGCGCGCCTGACGACCGGCGTCGTGCCGCCGCAGCAGGGCGCGCGCGCGCCGCTGATGTTCGCCGCCAACGGCGTGCGGCCGGCGCAGAACAACTACCTGCTCGACGGCATCGACAACAACACGAGCAACGTCGACTTCCTGAGCGGCGTCGCCTACGTCGTCAAGCCGCCGATCGACGCGGTGGACGAGATCAAGATCCTCACGAGCTCGTTCAACGCGGAGTACGGGCGCGCGGGCGGCGCCGTGTTGAACACGACGCTCAAGTCGGGCAGCAACAAGCTGCGCGGGACGGTGTGGGAGTTCAACCGGAACGACGCGCTCAACGCCAACGACTACTTCGCGAAGCGCGCCGGCGTCCCGAAAGGCGAGTTCCTCTCGAACCAGTTCGGCATAACGTCCGGCGGTCCGATCATCGCCTCGAAGACGTTCTGGTTCTTCGACTACGAAGGGACGCCGACCAAGCAGGCGCGCACGTGGGTACGGAGTGTGCCCACCGAGCTCGAGCGCGCCAGCGGGTTCACGAACTTCTCGGATCTGATCGGGCTGCAGAGCGGCACGCTCACCGCCGACGTTCTCGGGCGCAGCTTTCCACGCGGCACAATTTTCGATCCCGCGACGACGCGGCTCGTGCAGGCGGGGCAAATCGATCCGGTCACCGGCCTCCTGGTGGCGCGCACCGGCTACGTGCGCGACGCGTTCCCCGGCAATCAGATTCCGGCGAACCGCATCAATCCCAATGCGCTGAAGCTGCTGCAGCTTTATCCGGGACCGAACCAGGCGGGATTGAACAACAACTACGTCGTCAACCGGACCAACGCGGACGACACGCACGCGTTCGACGTGCGCGTGGATCACAACTTCCGCACCGACGATCGCCTGTTCGTCCGCTACAGCTTCTCGAACAACCACAAGGTGCGGCCGTCGCCGTTCGAGGGCGACGGCGACGGCGGCGGGTTCTCGGAAGGCGACGAGAAGGTCCGCGTCAACGGTTTCGCGGCGAGCCACACGCACATGTTCTCGTCGACGCTCATCAACGAGGCGCGGTTCGGCGTCGGCCGCGAACATACGTTCCGGCTGCAGCCGAACGGCGACGACACGAGCAACGTGCCGGCGCGCTACGGGATTCTCGGCATCCCGCAGTTGAACGGCAACGGCGGCCTGCCGCTCTTGCAGCTCGGCAACCTCAGCGATCTCGGCCACGCGAGCTGGGTGGTGAGCGAGCGGTTCAGCAACACCGCGCAGTTCAGCGACAACCTGACGAAGGTGTACAAGTCGCACGCGTTCAAGGGCGGCTACATGTATCAGTACATCTACTTCGGGTCGACGCAGCCGCCGTACGCGCGCGGCGAGTACATCGCGGACGGCCGCTACACGTCGGTCGTCAACCAGGCGGACAACACCACGGCACGCGCGCAGGTGCTGCTCAACCAGATTCCGTCGACCGTTCCGGGCGGCGTCGATTTCCTCGGCGGCCTCAACATCCTGCGCGCCTCGCCGTTCGGATCGGTCGACGCGTTCAAGACCTACCACGGCGCGTACGCGCAGGACAACTGGCGCGTCAGCCCGAAGCTGACGCTGAACTACGGCCTGCGGTGGGACTGGTTCAGCCGTGAGCAGGAGTTGCAGTCCGAGCAGGCCAACATGGTGCCCGGCCCGCCGGCGCAATACCTCATTCCGGCCGAGTGGCAGAACAAACCGCTGTCGCCGAGCTTCGTCAGCAATCTCGCCAAGGACAACATCGCCCTGGTGTACACGGACCAGTTCGGCAGCGGCCTCGGCCCGATGCCGAAGACCAACTTCGCGCCGCGCGTCGACGCCGCGTACGAGATCTCGCCGAAGATGGTCCTGCGATCGGGGTACGGGTTGTTCTACGGCGCGTTCGAGAACCGCGGGGGCAACCCGAGCCTCGGCTACAACTACCCGTTCCAGTACACGCTGGTGTACCAGGCGCCGAATGACACGACGGCGAACCGCCTGCCCGACGGATCGCTCGTCGGCCTCGACGCGCGCGACCACCTGTCGGTCGATCCATTGAGCGTGAACGCGAACGGCCTGACTTTGCGCGGCGTCGAGTACGACTACCAGACGCCGCGGTACCACAGCTACAACGTCACGCTTCAGACGGAAGTTATCCCGCAGCACTCGGTCGAAGTCGGCTACGTCGGCACCCGCGGGCGGCACCTGGAGACCTTCACCGGCATGAACAACGTCTCCGTGCTGCTGCCGCCGGGGACGAACCCGCAGCCGTTCGTCCAATGGCCCGACTTCTCGCGCGGATCGCTGCTCGTGCGTACGGTCGGCGTCAGCATGTACGATTCGCTGCAGATGAAGTTTCAGCGCCGCTATCACGCGGGTCTGCAGTTCCTGGCGAGCTACACGCTCAGCGACTCGAAGACCAATGCGGGTGATTCGCTCTCCGGCGGTCTTGTCGGCGGACTGCGCGGGCCGAACCTCAGTGGCTGGGATCTCGCGAACGACATCGGGCTGTCGGCGTTCCACACCAAGCACGCGTTCGTCTTCAGCGGCAACTACGATCTGCCCGGCAAAGGCGCGATTCTCAGCGGATGGCGGGCCAACTGGGTGCTGTCGATGTACAGCGGGCAGGCGCAGACGATCAATTGCTCCATCACAACGGCCGCCGGAACGGGGACGGCGGGTAACGGCACGGGATGCTACGCGCTCCTTGTCGGCGATCCGTATGCCGGCAGGCACGACGTCGATCAGTTCTACAACCCGGCGGCGTTCGCCGATCCTGCGACCGTAACCACCATCGGCCAGACCGACTTCACGCCGCTCGGAGGTCCGCGCACGCAGGTGACCGGACCGCCGCTGCGCCAGCTCGATATGGGCATCGCGCGGCAGCTGCGGATCGCGGGAGAACGACAGTTCGAGATCCGCGTCGAGATCTTCAACGTCACGAACACGGCGGCGTTCAACCTGCCAGGCTCCGCTCGCGCTGCTCGTCGTGGCGCGGGCGGGAGCCGCAGCGCAGCCCGCCCCGCCTCGCACCGCGCAGGCCGCCCCCGTCGTCGAACAGCGGCTCCTCGACGCAGCGCGGCGTAACCCTGACAGCTTCGACGCGCAGTATCAGCTCGCGTCGTTTTATCTGCAGCGGCACAAGCTGCAGGCGGCGCTTCCCTACCTGCAGCGCGCGCGCGCGATCAATCCCGACGACTACGCCAGCGGGCACGACCTCGCGCTGGCGCTGCTCGAGCTGGAGCGCCTCGACGAGGCGCGGGCGCTGGTTCTGCAGATGATCGCCGCCCGCGACACCGCTGAGCTGCACGACCTGCTCGCCAACGTCAGCGAGCGCGGCGGCGACCGGCTGGCGGCGGCGGATGAGTACCAGCGCGCGGCGCACATGGATCCGACCGAGGAGCACCTGTTCGACTGGGGCGACAACCTGCTGCAGCTCCACGCCTACCAGGAAGCGGCGCAGGTGTTCACCGCCGCCATCGAGCGG
>QHWK01000297.1 GCA_003223775.1 Acidobacteriota bacterium | reverse complement strand
CGGCGTCTATTCGCCGCTCTCGCTCTTCTTCAACTTCTCGCACAACGTGGTGAAAGGGACGATCGTCGATGCCGCGCTCGGCGGCGCGCCGTGGAATGTCGCGTTCAACGATCTGTTGACCGGAGAGGTCGGGAAGGCCGGGCGGGTCGGGCGGGTCGGGCAGGGCACCGAGAGCACAGAGGGCGCAGAGGGCACACAGGGCACAGAGGGCGAGGGCGATCCTCGGGAGCCGCTGGCGCGGATCTTGATGGAGTACGCGCGCGCGAACCCGGATCGCATCCGTGGACAACTGATGCCCGTGATCGTCTACGACCCGCGCGCCGGCCACCGCGCGTTCCGCGTCATGCTCGAGAAGCTCGCTCCATCGCCTTGATGATCATCGCGAGCGCCTGATTCACCGGACACTCGATCCCGAACGTCGCGCCAAGGCGGACGACCGCGCCGTTGAGGAAGTCGATCTCCGTGCGCCGTCCTTTCAGCAGGTCCTGCTGCATCGAGGAGAGGTTGCGCGACGGCGCGTACTGCCGATCGATCTCGTCGACGAAGTCGGCGGCGAGATCCACGCCGTCCTTCGCGGCCACGCGCCGGCACTCGTCGACGATCAACTGCTTCAGCGGCCGCAGCCGCTCGTCGGCGATCGCGCCGACCTCGGTGCGCGTGATGGCGTTGATCGGGTTGATGACGCAGTTGACGACGACCTTCTGCCACATCTCGTCCTTGATGCGATCTGTCACTTCGCCGTTCAGCCCGCAGCGGGTGAACGCATCGGCGATCGCGGCGCTGCGAGCGCTCCGTTCGATCCGCGTCGACGCACGTACCTTGAGCTCGACGACGCCGGGCGTCCGGAAGATGGCGCCGAAGTGCGTGATGGCTCGGAGCACGAGGCAGCGGCCGCCGACGGCGGTTTTCGCCACGTCTTCGCTGTAGAGACCGTTCTGCACGCACAGAACGGTGGTCCCCTCGCCGACGAGGTCGGCGATCGACTGCAGCGCAGCCGCGCTGTCGGACACCTTGGTCGTCAGCACCACGAGCGCATCGGGCATCAGCGTGTCGAGAGACGTCACGGCGCGGACGCGGTAGGTCGCCTCCTCGGCGCCCGTGATCCGCAGCCCGTGCGTATTGATCTCGTCGGCGTGCGCCGGCCGCGCGACGAGGACGACGTCGTGCGCGGTCGAGAGCTTCGCGCCGTAGACGCTGCCGATCGCGCCGGCGCCGAGGACGGCGATGTGCAAGACGGCGAATCTAGCACGGCACGGCAGCTCCAGCTAAAGCCACCTGGCACAGACAATTAGCGACAACTCGACCGGCCTCAAAACAGCGGCAGTTCGTGTAGGATGTGCGCGTGAGCCATCGTGGGATTCGTGTGACCAGGCCGGTCGCATACGGTCTTGTTGTGTGGAGCGCCCTGCTCGGCGCGGTCGGCACGGCGCAGCGCGCGCCGGCGACGACGTCGACAGCGAAACGCGGCGTCGCGAAGCCCGCAGCCGTCGCGTCGCATGCGCCGATTCCGTCGGCGGCCGAAGACAACGCGATCGTGAAGCGGTACTGCGCGACGTGCCACAGCGATGCAAGGAAGACCGCCGGGCTTTCGCTGGCGAGCTTCGACGTGGCCGCGGCGGCGCAGAACGCCGAAGTCGCCGAACGCGTGATTCGCAAGCTGCAGGCCGGGCTCATGCCGCCGCCTGCGGCGCCTCGCCCCGATCCCGACGCGTATGCCGCGCTCGTCGCCGCGATCGAGCGGCACGTCGATGCGGCGGCTGCGGCGAAGCCCAATCCGGGCGCGCGCACGTTCCAGCGCCTGAATCGTCCCGAGTACGCGCGATCGATTCACGAGCTGCTCGGGCTCGACGTCGACGCGGGCAACTGGCTGCCGCTCGACACCAAGAGCGCGAACTTCGACAACATCGCCGACGCGCAGGCGCTCTCGCCGACGCTCCTCGAGGCGTACCTGAACGCGGCGAGCGCGATCAGCCGCATGGCGATCGGCGATCGCACCGCGTCGCCGATCGACACGACCTACACGGCGCCGATCTACACGTCGCAGCATCCCTGGGATCACGTCGAGGGCGCCCCCTACGGCACCCGCGGCGGCATCGTCGTCGATCACGTGTTCCCGGCGGACGCGGAGTACGTCTTCGAGGTCGATCTCGTCTCGGGATCGGGCTCGCGCTTCGAGGACATCGACCTTTCAATCAACGGCGAGCGCGTCGCGCTGATCGAGTACGAAACGGGGCCGGCCGGCGGCGCCGACGGACGCGGCGCCGTGCCGATGCGCACCGAGCCGGTGCTCGTGAAGGCGGGGCAGCACAAGGTGGCGGCGACCTTCGTGCGGCGGCAGGAAGGGCCGTACGAGGATCTGATCCGGCCGCACGACTGGTCGTTCGCCGGCGGCGGCTCGGGCGGGCCGGGCATCACGACGCTGCCGCACGTGAAGGACTTCGTCATCAAGGGGCCGTACCGGCCGACGGGGATCGCCGAGACGCCGGCGCGCCAGAAGATCTTCAGCTGCCGGCCGACGGTGCCGTCCGAGGAGCGTCCGTGCGCGCGGCAGATCATCGCGCGCATCGGCGCCGAGGCGTACCGGCGGCCGCTCGCGGCGGGCGAGACCGATCGCCTGATGCCCTTCTACGAAAAAGCGTCCGGCCGGTCCGGCGAGTCGGGCAGGGCGAGCGGGTCTGCCGGCGGGTTTGAACACGGCGTGCGCGAAGTGCTCGAGGCGATCCTCGCGAGCCCGCATTTCATCTTCCGGCTCGAGAAAGAGCCGGACTCCGCGCACGCGGGCGGCGCCTATCGCATCGCCGACGTCGATCTCGCGTCGCGGCTGTCGTATTTCGTCTGGGGCACGCCGCCCGATGCGGAGCTGCAGACGCTGGCGGCGCAGAACAAGCTCTCCGCGCCCGGCGCGCTCGAGAAGCAGGCGCGGCGCATGCTCGCCGATGCGCGCGCCGACGCGCTCGGCACGCGGTTCGCGGCACAGTGGCTGCGGCTGCAGGACGTCGAGAAGGTCCATCCCGATCCGAACTTCTACCCGAACTTCGACGACAACCTCGCGGAGATGATGCGCCGCGAGACGACGATGTTCTTCAACAACCTGGTGCGCGAGGATCGCAGCGTCCTCGATCTCTTCCAGGCCGACTACACGTTCGTCGACGAGCGGCTCGCGCGCCATTACGGGATTCCCGGCGTCGCCGGCGATCACTTCCGGCGCGTGCAGTATCCGGACGACGCGCGGCGCGGGCTGCTGGGGCAGGGCAGCGTCCTGGTGCAGACGTCGCTGGCGAATCGCACGTCGCCGGTGGTGCGCGGCAAGTGGGTGATGGAAGTGCTGATGGGCACGCCGCCGCCGCCGCCGCCGCCCGACGTCCCGCCGCTCGACGACACGGGCGAGGCGAAGGACGGCCGGATGCTCACCACGCGCGAGCGGATGGAGATTCACCGCAAGAACCCGACGTGCAACTCGTGCCACCGCTTCATGGATCCGATCGGCCTGGCGCTCGACAACTTCGACGTGACGGGCAAATGGCGCGTGCGCGAGAACGGCCAGCCGCTCGACACGCGCGGCGACTTCTACGACGGCACACCTGTGACGACGCCGGCGGAGCTGACGCACGCGCTGATGAAGCGGCCCGCGCCGCTCCTGCGCACGTTCACCGAGAACCTGTTCGCGTATGCGCTCGGCCGCCGCGCCGAATACTTCGATCAGCCGGCGATTCGCGCGATTACCAAGGCCGCCGCCGCGAACGACTACAAGATGTCGGCGTTCATCCTCGGCGTGATCAAGAGCGACGCGTTTCTGATGAAGCAGGCCGAGTCGGTCGGAACGCAGTAGCGATTGGCTGTAGGGCGACTCTTTCAGGGTCGCCGGGGGGAGACGCATCGTGCATTTCATCACTGGAAAGCACCTGCCGCGGCGCGCGAGCAAGTTCCTCTTCGCGCCCGAGGCGACCGGCGCCGGCTTCACGATTGTGCCCGACAGCCCGCTGAGCACGATCGAGGCGTACCGCGACGCCATGACGATCGTCAGCAACACCGACTGCCGCAACGCGGAGGCGATGACGCTGCCCGAGATCGGCGGCGATCACTTCCGCTCGAGCGCGGTGTTCCTCACGCAGTCGCACCCGAAGCAGACGCAGGGGTCCGACCTCTGGGCCGGCACCTCGCTCGATCAGATCTACGCGAAGAAGTACGGGCAGGCGACGCCGATGCCCTCGATGCAGTTCTGCATCGAGAACCTCGATCAGGCCGGCGGCTGCACCTACAACTACTCGTGCGCCTACACCGACTCGATCAGCTGGGCGTCGCCGAACGAGCCGCTGCCGATGATTCGCGATCCGCGCATCGCCTTCGACATGCTCTTCGGCGCGGGCGCGACGGCGCAGGATCGTGCCGAGCGGCGCGAAACGCGCAAGAGCGTGCTGGACTGGATCACCGGCGAGGTCGAGCGCACGCGCCGTCAGCTCGGCGCCTCCGATCGCCGGCGGCTCGATCGGTATCTCGACAACGTGCGCGAGATCGAGCGCCGCATCCAGGCGGTCGAA
This sequence comes from Acidobacteriota bacterium, assembly GCA_003223775.1. Taxonomy (GTDB): domain Bacteria; phylum Acidobacteriota; class Vicinamibacteria; order Vicinamibacterales; family CAVVIG01; genus QHWK01. The sequence continues at coordinate 1,333 of QHWK01000297.1, read as the reverse complement.
GCGCAGAACCGCAGCGGCGAAGCGCGCGCGCTGCCGGACGCGCCGGCCGGCGTGCCCGATTCCTTCTCCGAGCACATCCGGCTTCTGTTCGATCTGCAGGTGCTCGCGCTCGAGACCGACATGACGCGCATCATCTCGTTCAAGACCGGCCGCGACGCGCAGAACCGCGTCTTCCCGGAAAGCGGCTCGAACCAGCCGTTCCATCCCGCCTCGCACCACGGCAATCGCGAGGAGCGGATCATGGAGTTCAACAAGATCTGCAAGTACCGCATGAGTCAGCTCGCGTACTTCCTCGAGAAGATGAAGACCACGCACGTCGAGGAGGGCACGCTGCTCGACAAGACCCTCGTCATCTGGGGATCGCCGATGGCCGATCCGAACATCCACAACCATCGCCGATGCCCGCTCGTGCTCCTCGGCTTCGGCGACAGCACCGGCGAGTTCTCGTTCACGGCGCCGGCGGCGACGACCGTGGCGTAAAAAAAGGGGTCGTACCCCTTTTTCGCTGAAAAAGGGGTACGACCCCTTTTTTACGCTCAGAGGGACGCTACTGAAGGGCGGCGCTACCGATGAGGACGACGATATGAAGCGTTTGTTGGGTGTGACGGTGTCCGCCGCGCTGCTCGCGACGGCCTGGCTCGCCGCGGCGCCGTCGTCGACGCCGGTTGCCGACGCGGCGATGCGGGGCGATCGCGACGGCGTGCGGACGCTGCTCAAGCAGGGCGCCGACGTCGGCGCAGCGCACGGCGACGGCATGACGGCGCTGCATTGGGCCGCCGAACACGCCGACGCCGATCTCGCCGAGATGCTCGTCTATGCCGGCGCGAACGTCGCCGCGGTGACGCGCATCGGGCAGTACACGCCGCTGCACCTCGCGAGCAAGGCCGCGAGCGTCCCTGTGGTGCAGGTGCTCTTGAGGGCCGGCGCGAAGGTCGGCGCCGAGACGCGTCCGAGCGGCGTCACGGCGCTGCATCTCGCGGCCGCCTCCGGCAACGCCGCCCTCGTCCAACTCCTGGTCGAGCACGGCGCGGACGTGAACGCCAAGGAAGCCGAGTGGGGGCAGACGCCGCTCATCTTCGCGGCGGCGCAGAATCGCGCCGATGCGATCCGCGCGCTCCTCGCCGCCGGCGCCGATGCGGCGATCACGTCGAAGACGATCGACGTCGCCCACGAGTCGCAGATGGACCGCGCGGCCGCGGCCCTGCAGCGCAAGATCCTCGAGGCATCCGTGCCGAAAGGGCAGCAGCCAGCCGCGAGCCAGGTGCAGGCGGCGATCGAAGCGGCGCGCAAGCTCTATGCGACCGGCAAAGTGCCGCCGCCGGAGCCGGGCGCC
>QHWK01000296.1 GCA_003223775.1 Acidobacteriota bacterium | reverse complement strand
CGCTGTTCAGCGGCGACAAAGTCGGGCGATTCAGTCTCCGCTAGATCACGCCGTCACGACGCGAGTGCTGGACGCCGGCGCCGCGGCGCGCGCCGGCTCCGTCACGATCGCCTCGAGCGCGCGCGCGAGCGTGAACGCGGCGATCGACAAGACGATGTCGCGCACGGCGATGTCGAAGTGCGCGCCGAGCGCGAGGTTGGCGGCGACGAGCAGCAGCCACGCGCTCGCGACATATGCGCCGACGCGCGGCGCGAGCATGAGAATCGCCGCGCCGACGGCGATTTCGACGACGCCGACGATCCCCATGAAGGTGGCGATCGAGAACGGCAGCACGTGCGCCGCGACCGGGCTCACGTAGCTGCCCCAGTCCGCGAGAACGTTGAAGAATTTGTCGAGACCGGCGAGGGTCGCCGTCAGCCCGAACGCGAAGCGAAGAACACGAAACGGCGTAACGAGTCGAGCATCCATGTCGGTGTGCCTCCACTTCAACAGAGTGCGCGGGGCCGGCAAAGGTGACAGAGCGTGACCTTGCAGGACTGCGTCTCCGAGTGGCGATCGGATACGGGCGTCGCGGGTGTCTCGGCGGCCGTGCGAGTGAACGGGCGCCTGCACTGGACGAGCGCAGCCACGCGCAACGGCGTGCTCGCCGCAGACGCGCAATGCCCGATCTACAGCATCACGAAAACGCTCACGGCGATCTGCGCGCTGCGCCTGTCGGAGCGCGGCGCGCTGAACCTCACCGATCCGGTCGCGGCGTGGTGTTCCGACGTCGACTTGCGCGGCGACGTCACCGTCGCCCACCTGCTTCGGCACACGAGCGGCCTCGGCGACTACGGCCCGCTGCCCGAGTACCACGACGCGGTGCGATCGCATCCGAGCGATCCGTGGAGCCGCCGGCAATTTCTGGATGCGGTGCTGCCGCGGGGTTTGTGCTTCGAGCCCGGCCGCGGGTGGGCGTATTCGAACATCGGCTACATGCTGCTGCGCGAGGTGCTGCAGCACGCGGCCGGCCGCACGTTCGCGGAAGTGGTTCACGAGCTCGTCGCCGCGCCGCTCGCGCTGCAGCACACGCGGGTGGTCGACACGATCGACGGCTGGTCCACCTGCGTGCCCGGGTTCGGACCGGAGGTGGACGTCGACGGACAGCCCGTCGACGTGCGGCCCGTGTACCACCCGGGATGGTGCGCGCCTGGCGTGGCGGTGTCGACGGCGGAAGAGGTGACGCGCGTGATCGACGCGCTGCTCGCGGGGCAGATCCTCGAGCGGCGTTCGCTCGCCGAGATGCTGACGCTCGTGCCGATTTCACCCGGCGCGCCTGGCGTGGCGCACGCGTACGGCATGGGCATCGCGTCCGAGATCGCGTCGCCGCGCGGCGCGAACTACGGGCATGGCGGCGGCGGGCCCGGCTACGATCTCGACGTCACGATCTTTCCCGACACTCCACTCGGGCGGATGTCGATCGCCGTATTCGTCTGCAGCAGCGGCGGGCCGCGGTGGTCGCAGGCGTGCCAAGAGCGCCTGCTGTCGTGCGTGTTCGCCGAAGACGCGTGAATCAGCGGATCGTGAACGTCAGCTCGATCGTGACCTGCACGGGCACCGCCACGCCCATCCGCGTGCCGGGCGCGAACCGCCACAACTTCGCGGCGGCGATCGCGCGCTCGTCGAGGCCGAACGTCCGATCGAGCGATCGGATCACGCGCACTTGCCCCACCGTGCCGTCGGCGCGGACGACGCATGCGAGCAGCACCATGCCCTGCACGCGCGCGCGCATCGCGTCGGCGGTGTACTGAGGCTTCACTTCGCTGATCACGTGCGGCAGCGTGATGCCGGGACCGCCCGGCTGGAAGACGTCGCCCCCCGTGTTGCCGCCACGCCCGGGCCCATACCCGGATCCGTCGCCCGGGCCGTCGCCGGTGCCGTTGCCCGCGCCGGCCGCGCCGCCGCGCCCGGGCCCCAGCGAAAGTGAGGCCGGCGCCAGCGGCGCTTCGAGCGCGCCGATGATCGACTCGACGCCGGCCGCCGTCGGAATCGCAGGAATATTCACGTGCTGGACTTGATCGAGTTCGCGGTCCACCGCAGCGTCGAGCGAACGCTTCGTCTCGACGGGCACCGTGATCGCGTCGGTGCCCGGCATCTCCGCTCGCCGCGGCGGCTGCGGTGTGTGGTCGCCACTTCCACCGCCGCCGCGACCTGCCCGCTGCCCGCTCAGCCACATGATCTTGTCCGCTGGCTCGTGCGACGCGGCAGGGTTCGCGCGGCTCGTCGTCGTTGCGCGCGCCAGCACAACCGCGATCATGACGGCCGCGAAGTGCGACGCCGCGGATGCCATCGCCGCCGGCGCGATGCGCTGTCGCGGCGGCTCCAAGAAAAATGTCACACGCGCCTCTCGCCGTTATCCGTCGTCGGTCGGATATTTAGAGCGCGTTTCACAATTGCCGCGGCCTCCGGTAGCGCAGGCCTTCAGGCCTGCTCACGGCCGCCGGGGCAGCCCTGAAGGGCTGCGCTACTGTGATGTTGAACGCGCTCTTAAGACGCGTCGGCGCGCCGTCTGGTCGGACGTGAAGAATCGTGTGCGCCGCTAGCGGCCGCACCGCCGCGTCAAGGCCGTGATGGTTTCGAGCCGCCGCGGCGTGTTGGCGAACGCCGGGTGAGCGGCGCGTCCGCCGGGATCCGCGACGGGCAGCGCGCCGCCGGCCAGCCGTCGATCCAGCTCGGTCACGAGATGCTGAAAAACGATCCACGCCTTCAGCTTCACGCCCGCCGGCGTCATGTGGATCGAGTCGACGAAGAGCCGCGGATCGCGCGGGTAGACCGCGTCGACGTCGTTGAACGGCAGGCGCCGCGCCTGCGCGTACGCGCGGAACGTGCGATTCTCGAAGTCCACGAACCGCCGCATGTGCGCGTAGGAGAACGGCCAGTAGCGCTCGTTCAGCTCGCGATACACGATGGCGTCGCGCCGCGCATCGACCACGAGCCCCGGATCCACCAGCCACACGAACGACGACGGCATCAGCGTGCCGCCGATCGCGGCGAGGTCCACGCGCATGCGATCGAGATCGGCGAGAATCTGCGGCAGCTGCACCGGCAGCCGCGGATCGTCGAGCCTCGGGCGTCGCTCGTCGAGATCCGCCGGCCAGTCGACGGCGATCGGCGGCTTGTGCGGCTCGCCGCCGCTCGCCGGCCGATCGATCAGCTCGCCGACGCGCGCGCCGATCGCGCTGTACGCCTCGACGACCGTAGGATTGAGCACCCTGACGATCCGCACGATCGGGCGGCGGACGAAATCGTTCGGCCAGAACTGGTTCGCGCCCTCGTAATAGACGACCAGATCCGGGCGCACCGGCGTCAGCTCGTCGCGCACGACGGCAGCGATACTGTTCGACAGGATGCCCTCGCGTCCCGCGTTGACGACGTCGAAGGACACCGATGGATGTCGGACGCGTCCCCACTCGCGCAGCCAGCGCCCGACGTACTCGGGATACGAAAACGGATCGCCGTGCGCGTCGAGCGTCGTCGACGCGCCGACGAACGCGATGCGAATGCGGCCCGGCGGCTTGTTGAGGGGAACGTCCGGCCCGCGCCAGCCGTACGCATTCGTGACGAGGCCCGACGGGTAGTGCGCGCTGCGCAGAAACCGGTACGTCGGAAACGGCGCGCCGCTCGGCGGCTCGAAGACATAGACGTCGTCGAGCGCCTGGAACTGCTCGGCGAGGTACGGATGCGCCGATCGATCGCCGCCGCAGAGGACGGCGCGAACGAACGCGAGATTCCACTCGTACACGGACGGCAGCTCGTGGCCGCGCGCGGCCCAGTAGCGGCGATCGAGCTCGGGATCGACGGCGGTCGGCGGCGGCGCGTCGGGATCGATCGCGAACCAGCCGGCGTCGACGCCGGGCGCGAGCGGCACGCGCGTGAGATACGCGGCTGCCTCGCCGGGGTTGATTCGCTTGCCCTGATC
>QHWK01000167.1 GCA_003223775.1 Acidobacteriota bacterium | reverse complement strand
TCCTGCTCAACCCGCAGGCGCAGCAGGGGCTCTACAAATACACCTCGGGCGGTGCGACACGGACCATCAACCTGCTCCAGCTCGCGGCGGCGAACGGCCAGACGGCGACCGCGGATCCGACGATCGCCAGATTGCTCCGGGACATTCAGAATTCGACGACGCAGGCCGGCGGGGTGACGACGATCGATGCGAACCTCGATCGGCTGACGTTCAACAACCACGTTGAGTCGACCAACCGTTTCCCGACCTTCCGCGTCGACATGAACCTAACCGAGCAGCACCGGTTCAGCAGCGCGCTGAACTACCAACGTTATTCATCGTTCCCCGACACGCTGAACAACCGCGACCCGGCGTTCCCCGGGTTCCCGGTCACCGGAGGCCAGTACTCGCAGCGCATCGGCTTCAGCAACTGGGTCCGCTCGCTCTTCTCGCCCAGGCTCGTCAACGAGGCGCGCGTCGGCTATAGCGGCGCGCCGGTTCAGTTCTTTCCCGAGCTCGATCCCAGCCTGTGGTCCGGCAGCACGGCCAACACGAACGGGTTCAATGTCGCGTTTCCCTCGGTCGGCAGCCAGCTCACGTCGCCCGGCGGAGCGAACGCCACCACCAACGCGTTCAACAACCCGACGCCTTCGTCTCGCAACGCCACGGCGTTGCTGTTCGAAGACGCCGTGACGTGGCTCAAGGGCACGCACAGCTTCGCGTTCGGCGGCTCTGCGACGCAGTACACGGTCTGGCTGAAGAACCAGACGCTGATCCCGACGGCGAACATCGGCACGGCGCCGAGCGATCCGGCCACGGCGATGTTCACGACCGGAAACTTCCCGGGGGCGTCCGCGAGAACTCGGGGACATACGCGTTTCTCGGTGCGAGCATGCAGCGCGCGCGGATGCGGGAGTTCGACCTGTACGTTCAGGACCAGTGGCAGCCCCGCTCGAATCTCACCCTGAACCTCGGGCTGCGCTACGGGCGGCAGTCGCCGTTCTACCCCACCAACAACGCCTATACGCACGCGGGGATGACCGAAGTGTGCGGCATCTCGGGCGTGAGTGCGAACGGCACGTGCAATCTGTTCCAGCCCGGCGTACAGACGGGTCAGCCGACGAAGCTGCCGCAATACACGTCAGGCACGCTTGCGTACAACACGGACACGAACAACTTCGCGCCGACCCTCGGCGTCGTGTGGGTGCCGGAGCACCGCGACGACTGGCTCGGGAAGCTGATGGGACGCGCGGGCGATTTCGTCCTCCGCGCCGGATACGCGCGGAACTACAGCCGCGCAGGGTTGAGCGACTTCACGACGCCGTTCAGCAACAACACCGGGCTGACGCAGTCGCTGACGCGTACGCCCTCGACCGTCTTCCTGTTCCGCGATCCCGGCGCGCTGGCGCCGCCCTCTTTCGACGCGACGCCGTCGTACCCGCTGGCGCCGTCGCTCACCAGCTCGATCAACGGGTTCGCCGCGAACATCCAGGTGCCGTCGGCCGATTCGGTCAGCGTCGGCGTGCAACGCGCGCTCGATCGCAACACGGCCATCGAAGTCCGGTACGTCGGCACGTGGGGCCACGACATCTGGCTGAACCAGAACTACAACGAGTTCGACATCTTCAACAACGGGTTCGTCGACGAGTTCCGCAAGGCCCAGGCCAACCTGCAGGCGAACATCGCCGCCGGCAGGGGCAACACGTTTGCCTTTACCGGCGTCCCCGGAACGTCGCCGCTGCCCATCTTTCTGGCGTACTTCAACGGCGTGAACAGCGTCTCGGCGGGCGATCCCGCGAAGTACACCGGCAGCAACTGGACCAACTCGACCAATCTCGGATTCCTGGCCATCCGGAACCCGAACCCGTTCGCGTTCGCATGTCTGAGCGCCGGAACCTCCAACCCGGTAGGCAGTGGGGCCGGCTGCAGCGCGACGACGCGGCAGAACGGCTTCATTGGCAATGCGACGTTCCGCGCCAATGCGGCGGCGGCCGGGCTGCCCGCGAACTTCTTCATCGTCAATCCGGATGCGCTCTCTGGTGCGTTCATCACCGACGGCGTCGGCGTATCACGGTACAACGCCCTGCAGGTCGAGATGCGGCGACGATTGGCCGGGGGCCTGCAAGCACAAGCTAGTTACACGCTCGGACGCCAGTACGGGACCGTCGCGGACACCAACCGCAACCTGTTGACGCTCCGGGCGCCGTCGCCGGCGCTGCGGGCTACGGGCGACGCCGGCGGCGCCGTCGGGAGCGACATTACCAGCACGTTCAAGCTGAACGTGGTCTACGACCTGCCGATCGGTGAAGGCCACCGCGTCGGCGGCGACAGCAACGGCTTCGTCAGCCACCTCCTGAGCGGCTGGCAGGTGGGCGTCGCGTCGATCATCCGGAGCGGCGAGCTGATCGATCTGGGCAACGTCAGGATGGTCGGCATGACGAAGGACGACTTGCAGGGGATGTTCCAGCTGCGGTTCGATGCCGTGGGGAATCACGTCTACATGCTCCCGCAGGAAGTGATCGATCAGACGATCAACGCGTTCAACGTGAACGCGACGTCGCCGACGGGGTACGCCGGCGCGCCGCCAAGCGGCCGCTACTTCGCACCGGCCAACGGTCCGGACTGCATCGAGCTTGACAGCGCGCAGCGCTACGGCGCCTGCGCGTCGCAGTCGCTCGTGGTGACGGGCCCGATGTTCGGGCAGACGGATCTTCTCTTCTCGAAGCGCACGAAGGTGACGTCGCGGACGAACGTTCAGGTCGGCGTGAACGTTCTGAACCTGTTCAACCAGCCGAACTTCATCCCGGTAGGGCAGGTAGGAGGCAACACGAGCATCAGCGCCGCGAACGCGACGAATGTCCTGAGCAACTACGAGGTGACGCAGCTGGCGGGGACGAACACTAGCCGCCTGATCGAGCTGTTCATGCGCTTCAACTGGTGACCTGTCGTTAAGGGGGTGTGGCTGCTGAAACTCCGATTCTGCTGCAACCGTTGAAGTTCCCGCCACTGACAGGTAGGCTCTCGCCGGGATGACTTCCGTACTCGTCTCGGTCTTGGCGACGCTTCCGGGATTGCTGCGGTCGCGCGCCGCGCTACACGTTGAGGTACCGGTGTCGTTCGCCAGAATCAGATCGCCTGTGCCTACCGGAGAGTCCGTTCCCGTTGTCTCTGTTAATGTTGCGGGCGACGATGGATAGGCTTTCTCGGCGATGATGTCCGTCGTCTTCTCATTCCTGGCGTCCGTGCGGGGGTGGGCACGCTCTCGCACTGCTTTACAGCTTGGGGTGCTCGCCTGCGGCACCAGCTGCAAAGTCCTGGAGCGATCGCGCCCTCGTCGGCTGAGACTCTCACGAGCTGATCGCATTCTTTGGGTCTGCCTGTCACGTGTGTGGACCGGGTGGCGCGGCGCACTCGTCATCGTGAAACCGGAGACGGTGATGGCTTGGCATCGCCAAGGCTTCCGACTGTTCTGGACCTGGAAGAGCCGTCATCGCGCAGGTCGACCAGCCGTCCCTACTGAAAAGTCCGTTCGTGGCGGCAGTTGATGTTACGGCCGTCGGTGGATACGCTTCTCGGCCTTGATCTCGGTGCTGCACTCGCTCCTCTTGACTGCGGACGCTGACACGTTCGCGCGCCGACCTCCAACTCGAAATCCTGGCCTTGCGGCGCCAGCTGGCGGTGCTGCAGCGCAGCCGCCTCCGGCGGGTGCGGCTCGCGAAGGCGGACCGCTGGCTCTGGGTCCTGCTCTCGCGCCTCTGGACCCGATGGCGGACGGCACTCGTCTCGTCAAGCCCGAGACGGTCGTCGCATGCACCGACGCGGTTTCCGCATGTGGTGGACCTGGAAAAGTCGGCGTCGTCTCCGGCGACCGACTGTGCCCGCCAACATCCGCACCCTGATTCGCGACATGGCCGAGGCGAACCCGCGCTGGGGCGCGCCGCGGATGCTCGGCGAACTGCTGAAGTTCGGCATCGACGTGTGTCAGGCGACCGGCGCGAAATACATGGGCTGTCGACGCCAGCCGCCCTCGCAGACGTGGCGCACGTTCCTGAGCAATCACGTCGGCCAGATCGTCGCCGCCGATTTCTTCGTGGTCCCGACGGTGACGTTCCGCCTCGTGTTCGTGCTGGTGCTGCTCGCCCACGATCGGCGCCGCATCCGACACATGGCGGTCACCGCGCATCCGACGGCGGCGTGGACGGCCCAGCAGGTGCGCGAAGCGTTTCCGTGGGACGAGGCGCCTCGGTATCTGATCCATGATCGCGACCACGCGTTCGACGCGCTTGCGGCCACCGCGAAGGCGATGGGAATTGAGGAAAGGCTCACCGCCCCACACGCACCCTGGCAGAATCCATTCGTCGAGCGATTTGTGGGATCCGCGCGTCGCGAATGTTTCGACCACGTGATCGTGTTCAGCGAAGCCGGCGCTCGGAAGTTGATGGCGCGGTACGGTTCGTACTACCAAAAAGCGCGGACTCACTTGGCGCTGGACAAGGACGCGCCGATTCCCCGTCCGGTCATGCCAGTCGAAGATCGAAAATGGCACCTGGCACGAACAGACCGACAAGGTCGTCGCCCTGCGCGTGGCGATCGAGCAGTACCGCGAGTACTCCAAGGTTCAGAATCGCTCACACAACACCTACATCGAGCCGGTATTGAAAATGTGGGAGCGAGAGCTCGACCCGAAACAGAACCAGCTCGTCGCCCGCGTAAACCCCGGGCAGATCGACGCGGTCAAGCAGCGCCGCGCCAAGGAAGTCGAGCGCACCACGGCCGACAAAGATCTTGGCGTCCTGAAAGCGTTCTTTAGCTGGTGCATCGACCGCGGAATGGCGGCGACGAATCCGGTCTGCAAGTCGAGTCACACTCGCCTCACCTGGTCGACAAGATGGTTCTGGCTCGCAACATCGGCCTCAGGCGCAGCAATCTGTTTCGGGCGGAATGGGAGTGAGTGGACTGGTTGAACCGGGTTGTGCGCGTGCCAAAGTCGAAGAACAATCGTCCGCGCGATGCTCTCCGGCGAGCGCGACCCGAACACACTCGCGGCGTTCAGCCACCCCGGCATTCACGCCACCCGAGACACGATCGCCAGGACAAGCTTGCGCATACGCATCCTCCTCGAGAAAGGGTATAAGGCGTTTCTGCGGCTGTGCCCAAAACCTGCCTGGCACGATCGAGTGGGTCGCGGATCCGCGCGGCGTGCTCGCGGCCGTGACGCGAAGGCTCACAAATCTCTGACGGCCGTCCACCCGGCGACGCCGGTTGCGGTTCTCACTGCGCGCACGATTGCGTCGGCCAAGACCTCGGCCGCAATTGCGCCGAGCGCGGTCAGCGACACCGAGACGTTCGAGAGGCCCGTGGAGACCGCAATGATCTGATCGCCATCGCCTTGGGTGTGGTACGGGTTAATCGCGCGTGCGGCGCCGGTATTCGCCATCATGGCGAGCTTCGTGAGCTGCAACTTGGTGAGCGTCACGTTCGTGCCGACGACGGCAAGCAGTGTGGCGCGCAGCGGATCGTCTGCAAGCGGCGCGTTGGCCGCCGGCGCCACCCCAAGATCGTGGCGCAATACGTCGGCGCTCTGCGCAAAGCCGCGGCCATCGGCCGTTCGCGCTCCCGCCACGATGGTTCCGTGGCGCCAGTCGAGGATGTCGCCGGCGCTGTTGACGACCACGAGCGACGCGATCACGACGTCGCCGAGACGAGCCGAGGCGGTGCCGATGCCGCCCTTCATGCCAGGCATACCGCGGGCGACGAACATCTTGCCCACGGTGGCGCCGGCACCGGCGCCGACGCTCCCTTCGGTCACGGCGCCATTCGTGGCTGCCTCACACGCGCGATGGGCCTCGTCCGGACCCACGCGGATCCGGCCGTCGCCGATCGCCAGGTCATCGATGACTGCGCCGACAACGATCGGCACGCGGACGTTCGGCACGCCCCAGTCGTACCCCACGCGCCGCTCCTCGAGGAAACGAACGACCCCGGCGGTCGCGCCGAGTCCCATCGGGCCGCCGCCTGCCAGCAGGACACCGTGAATGTGATCCAGCGGACTCACGGGCTGCAGCATCACTCCGAGCGATTCCCCAGGCGCCGAGCCGTCGTAGTCCACTCCGGCCGTCGCCGGATTGTCGAACAGGATAGCCGTGCAACCGGTCGGTCGGCGCGTGTCGGTGAAGTGCCCCACGCGCACGCCGCCGATGTCGGTCAAGGAGCCGGCAGAGGGAACCGGTGCGGACTGACCTGCGGTCGCGGCGATGATCGGCGTGGCCGCCAGAATGGTCATCCCACCGGCGTTCAGAAATTGCCGTCGTGAAACTCGCACACCTTCTTCCCCAGCCATGGCTGTCTTCTGCTCCTTCTCAGGAATCCGAGCGCGTCACCCCAATCAATACACCTGCACGCCGTTCCCGGCGCCAGGAATATCGACTGGCCTGCCAACTGGTGCTTGAAACACAAAAACGATCGGCATAGGCTCTCGCCGTGTACAGTAGTCCTCCATGCGCCACTCGCTGGTCGAGATCGACGAGATCGCGGTGATCCGGTGAAGCGACGTGAATTCTTTCAGCGGGCGATTGTCGGCGGGACCGCGTTGGGGCTGTCACAGTGGCCCGCGCTGAGCGCCAGCGTCCAGTGGCCGATCGGGTGCTTCAATCGACCATGGACGTCATGGAGCTTCGATGAAGCGCTGACACAGATTGCAGCGGCGGGATACCGCACGACCGGCCTGCTCACGCGCACCAAAGACGAGCCGTTCATTGGCTCGGAGGCGACGCCGGAATACCTGGTCAGGCTGAAACAGCGGATTACCGCCAGCGGCCTGACGGCGAACATGGCCGCGCTGCATTCGCGGCACGACATTCCTCTGCGCGATTCGATCGCCGACGTCCGTCGGCAGATCGACCACGCCGATGCGCTCGCGCTGACTTATCTGCTCAGCTTCGGCGTCGACAGCACGGATGAGTACGAGCACTACTACAAGGTGATGAGCGATGCGGCGGCGTACGCGCAGGAACGCCGCATCAAATTGGTCATGAAACCTCACGGCGGCAGCAGCGGCACCTCGGACGACATCGTTGCAGCCATGAAAGCGGTCCAGCATCCGAATTTCACGATCTGGTATGACGCCGGCAACATCATTTACTACACGGGCAAGAATCCGGTCGAGGAGCTGAAACCAATCGCGCGGCACGTCAGCGGCTTCTGCGCGAAGGACTGCGGCGCGCTGAAAGGCGACGTGATGATTCAGTTCGGCACAGGCAAGGTGGATTTCGCGGCCGTCTTCGGCACGCTGAAGACCGCCGGATTCGCCGGACCGATCATGGTCGAGTGCTGCAAGGTCGGCGCAACCGCCGTCGAGACGATGGCACATGCGGGACAATCGCCGGTTCCTCGAAAACGTCCTGGCGCAGGTGTAGGCCCTGGAGCTCTGAAACGGCATGCTCCCAGCGGATCGGAAACTGGGAGTGGCCGTCTGCGGCGTCGGCTGGTGCGCGTCGCAGCACATCACGGCGTTTCAGCGCAACCCGCGCACGGCCGTCACCTGGCTGTGCGCGCGCGACGCGGATCGCGCCCGCGCCAGCCTCGCGAAGTACGGCATCGCGCTGCCCGATGCGCGGATCACGACCAGCTACGACGACATCCTCCGCGCCTCGGACGTGGACATCGTGTCGATCGCGACGCCGAACCAGTTGCACGCGACGGAGGCGGTCGCGGCGGCGCAGGCGGGCAAGCACATGCTGCTCGAGAAGCCGACCGGCCTCGACGTCGCAGAGCTCGTGCGCATTCGCGACGCGGTGCGGCGGGCCGGCGTCCGAACGATCGTCTCCTTCGAGCTGAGATACAACCCGTTTCTGAAGTTTGCGCGCTCGCTGGCTGCGGAGCGCCGGGTGGCTCGGCGAGATCCGGTTCGCGCGCACGCAGTATCTGTCGCGCGTCACCGACTGGTATAGCGGGTGGGCGTGGGTCCGCACCAAGGAGAGCGGCCGCAGTCACCTGCTTTCTGCCGGTTGTCACGCGGTCGACGCGCTGCGCTGGTGTTCCGGCCTCGAGCCGATGACGGTGAGCGCGTTTCACACGCGCTTCACCGGCGGTTACGAATGGCCCACGTCGATCGTCGTCAACATGACGCTCGAGGGAAAGGCGCTCGGCCACATCGCCAGCTCGACCGATTTCATGCTGCCCTATTCGTTTCTCGTCGAGCTGATGGGCGATCGCGCGACGCTGCGGCAGGATCTGCTGCAGTCGCTCGATGCGCCGATCGATGCCGAGCGGCTCGCCGCCGCCAACCCGCTCCCCGACGTCCGGCTCGCGGCGACCACCGATCCTGCCGGCCGGCCGGCCATCCGCATCCTCTGCACGATGCCCGATTCGGCCGACGTGGCGCATCATCCGTTTCAAGACGAGATCGATGAGCTCGTGGCGTGCGTGCTCGAGAAGCGCCACACCACGATCGACGTCTTCGACGCGCAGAAGACGATGGAGGTCTGCCTCGCGGCCGACCGATCGGCGGAGCTCGGCGGCACGCCGGTTTCGCTGCCGCTGATCGAGGCAACGGAGTACCCTCCCCTGTCTGTAATTCATGACTGAGGCCGCCGATGTCGAACACGCCGTCGCGCCGTGAGTTTCTCCAGGTGGTGGCCGGGGCGGCGTCGGCCGGCGCGATCGCCGTCGCCAAAGCCGCAGTGAACGATTGGCGCGCGCTGTTCGACGGCAAGACCACAGCCGGCTAAGGACTACCCGCAGTACGCGCGGGCGCGGCGCGGACACATCGGGCTGCAGGACCACGGCGACAAGGTCGCCTTCCGCAACATCAAGATTCGTCCATAACGGCGACAGCCATGCGTATGATGCGAAGCTTCGTCTAGAGATCCTTCACGTGCATATCGTAAAGGCGATCGCGAACTACCACTCCGCTCGAATACCCAGCCGCATGCTCCGCATGCCGGCCTGCTGAATGAATCCGGCGCTGCCGCCAACGCCGGTCACGCGGCCGGCGCTCACGTTGGTCGGTGTGACGTTCAAGTTCGGGTTCGCCCACTGCGGCGTGTTGAAGAGGTTCGTCGTCGTGAGCTCGACGCGCAGCGCCGGTCCCGCCGCGCGGTCGGCCAACCGGAATCGCTTGTGCACGCCGAAATGCCAGAGATTCAGGCCCGGACCTTCAATCACGCCGCGGCCCGCCGTCCCGAATCGTCCGATCGGCGGGGCCGCGAATGCGGTGATGTCGTACCACGGGAACGCCGTGATCGGTGTCCCTCCAGGGACGGTCTGGCCGTCGAGATTCGGATCGTTGAGCAGATCCGGACGAATCGAGACGACCGGCCGCGTCGCCGTGTTCGTGAACCGCGTGCCAGTTGGATCGGGCACCGAGATCGTCGGCGTGAGATAGCCGCCGGTCTGCAGATACGAGACCAGCGAAAGCTCCCAGCCGCCGAGCGCCGCATCGACCGCGCCGGGAGCGTTGGCGAGCCACCGGCGCTCATGGCCGAACGGCAGTTCGTACATGACCGCGCTCGTCACGCGATGCCGGGGTGTCGCCACGTCGGGGCCGCGCTCACGCGCCAGGTCGAACGGGTTCTCGATCGGCGTGGTGTAAATGCCGCCGTTCGGGGCGTTCCCGCCGGTGTCGCCCAGATCCCGCGCGGCCGTGTACGCCACTTGAAAGAACAATCCTTGCGAGAAGCGGCGTTCCGCTTCGACCGTCACCCCGTGATAGTCGTGCGATCCGCCGTTGTCGGCGTACGTGATGTCGGGAAACTGCGGAAACGGCCGCGGCTTCTCGATGTACAGGCGACCGTCTGCCACCGGCGCGTTGGCATCGCGCTCGTACCACATCGCCCGGCCCAGTGTCGCGATGTACGACACACGGAATCCCGTATTCCAGCGCTCGTGCTCGACCGTGACGTTGAACTGATGCGTGTACGGAATGCGGATGTCCGGATTGACCGCGAGCGGCAGACCGATCGCCGCTGGTCCTGACGTTCCACCCGTCGGAAACACCGTCGGCAGGACGACCACCGGCACCGTGGGATTGGTGAAGGGTGTCTCCGACAGCACGAATGGCGCGCGCGCCGCCTGGAGATCGATCGGCGTCATGTCGTAATACAAGCCGTACCCGCCGCGGAGAACGGTGCGCGCGCCGCCGAACGGACGATACGCGACGCCGATGCGCGGCGCGAAGTTGTTGCGGTCGGTCCGGAGCAGCGTGCGCGCGGGCAGCCCGACACTGCTGGCGGACACGACGTCGACGTAGCCTGTCGGCATCAGCGGCGACACGTCGTCGCGACCGCCGTCGGGGACGACGATGCGGCCGCTGGTGATGTCGAAGATGGCCTGCCGATCGTTGCGCTCGAACCAGCCGGGATGCAGGTCGTACCGCAGCCCGAGGTTCAGCGTGAGATTTCGCGTGACCTTCCAGTCGTCCTGCGCGAAGAAGTCATAGGTCCAGCGCCGCCGCTGCGCGGCAATCGGAGGAAACGCTCGCGACGCGGTGTTCGGCACGCCGAACAGGAAATCGGCGTAGGGATTGCCGCTGGCAGCGATCCCCGGGACGGCGGTGAACCGGCCCGTGAAGTCGAGCGCGCCGAAGAGATTCGGTGACGCCACGCTCTCGTCATTATCGATGCGCCGGATTTCCGCGCCGCCTTTGACGGTATGGGTGCCGCGCTGCCAGGTCGTCTGGTTCTGCAGTTGATAAATCCGATTCAGGAATCCCGGATTCGTCCAGTCCACTTGCGACAGTCCGGTGAGCCCCGAACCTGGGAAGCTGACCTTCAGCACGCCGCTGATATCGGGCAGGCCGGGCGCCAGTCCGCGGAGCCCGAGCGAATCGGCGAGCTCGAGCCCCCTCACCGGACCCGAGATCGGATTGTTGTTATACGTGTAACCGCCGCGAAATTCGCTGACGAGCGACGAACCCAAAATGCGCGTGTACGACAGCGTCAGCGCTCTGGTCTGGCGCAGCTGATCGCGAACGCCGAACGTCGGCAGATTGCCTTCCCATACCGGATTCGTACTCTCGGACAGGGTGAACCGTCCGAACAGGCGATTCGCCGGGTCGAAGTCATGGTCGATCCGCGCGGTCCAGTAGTACGGCTTCGCCCGATCGATCTCCAGCGTCTGGCGGAAGTTGTTGGTCTGCAGCACCGCGGTGTTGCCGGAGTTGGGGAGCGGAAAGAAGCGATCCTGAAGCTTCACCGCCACCGGATTCAGCGCGGCGACAGGAATGCGGCCGTCGGCGTAGACCTCGCCGGTGAATGGGTTGCGAATCGGACGTCCCAACGCGGAAAAATCGCCGCGGAGCCACGGCTCGATGGGCACCGTCGGGTTCAAGTCGACCGAGGTATTGCTGCCGTCGACCGTCTCGGCGGAGACGAACCAGAACGTCCGCGCGTGGCCGTTGTAGACCTTGGGAATCACAACCGGTCCACCCGCCGCGACACCCGGGAAGTGCACCCAGCCCGCCTGCCGCTGGCCTGAGAACGGATTACGCGCGCGAAACGAGGGTCCCTGGTAGTAATCGAAGAGGGAGCCGCTGAAACGATTCGCGCCCGACT
This sequence comes from Acidobacteriota bacterium, assembly GCA_003223775.1. GTDB lineage: Bacteria > Acidobacteriota > Vicinamibacteria > Vicinamibacterales > CAVVIG01 > QHWK01. The sequence goes on along the minus strand of QHWK01000167.1, from coordinate 22,953 downwards.
TCGAGATGATCGTCACCTGGCCGAGGCTCGGAAACTCGGCGCTGTTGTTCGCGAGATCGATCTTCACTTCCTTGAACGACTCGATGTAGTTCGCGAGCGGGCCAACCGGACTCTCGCCGACGCCGTCGCTCATCGACGTTCCGTCGATCGCGAACTGCGACTGGTTGTATTTGCTGCCGGCGAACGAGTAAGTGCCGGCGCGCAACGACAAGGTCGGCGTCACAGCCAGGAACGACCACACGCCGGGATCGTTCAGCGGCAGCGTCCGGAGCTGCTCTGCCGCGATGCGCCGCACATCGCGAGTCACCAGGAGAATATTGGTCACGATGAACTCGCGAAGGCCCGGCGCCGTGATGCTCAACATGTACGGCCCTTCGCGCAGCTGGGTGACGGTGTACACGCCCTCGCGGTTGGTCGTCGTCTTCGTCGCGATCGACGTTTCGACGTTCGTGGCGGCAACCTCCGCGCCGGGGATGACGCCGCCGCTCGAGTCGGTGACCGCGCCGGTAATCGTCGCGAACGTCGTCTGCGCGGCAGCCGGCCACGCAGACGCGAGAAGGAACACCATCATCGCCGCGAGGGTACGGAGTTCGACGCGCATGAAACGCTCCTGACCGTGGAAAGTTGAGGGAACGGAAGGAACAGATACATGACATGACTCAGCGCGTCAAGCTCAGCACGGGATAACCGCGCAAATTCGCGCGATAGAACGGCTGAGATGACCGCCGCTAACGCACGTATCTCTCCAGCCGCGGGAATGTGAAGACGGTTGTGAGTGAAACGGGACAGCTTTGATCAGCGCTTTTTTGAGGCTGTTCACCGATTTGAGTACAGCGATTCTTTCATCAGGTCGCGTCCATCGTCGAAATTCGTGAGATGGAGCAACACGTAACGTGTGGCTTGCCCTCAGATCGCGATGCGCAAGGCGCGTCTCTACCACACAAACGGAACCAGACGAAAGCGTACTCTGCGCATGTATTCTGTATACCCGGGCAAATCTCTCTGCAGGATTTTCTCCTCGTCGAGAAGCCGCCACAAAAGTACGGGCATGAAAGGCACGATCAGGCCGAGCGACCACCACGAACCGAGCGCGAGCGGCATTCCGACGAAAAGCCAAATGGCCCCGGTGTACATCGGATGACGCACGCGCGCGTACGGCCCCGTGTCGATCACTTTTTGATCCTTCTCCACGCGAATGTTCGACGCGGCGAAACTGTTGACCCGGGTCACCGTGAAGATGAAGAGGAAGGACAGCAGGACCACCACATCGCCAAGAATCGACACCCACGGGGCAACCGGCGACCACGCGTTTCGGTAATCGAGCACGGACAGGACGATCAACGCAAAAAACGCGAGGAGGACCAACGACACGATGATTTTCTGGGACCACTCTCGCTCATGTTGCGGCCCGGCCTTCAACCGACGCTCGAGAAGCGGTCTGTCGTAGATCGCCAGGTACACGGTGAAGCCAACGGTCGACGCGGCAAAGATCCCCAGGAACAGCCAGCCTTGCCAGTAGTCGAACGTGCCGGCCGGCCAGAAGATGAGGACGACAAAGAGGAGGATCCCGAGCACTCCTTTAACGATCGCCTGCCGATGGAGCGGATCCATATCAAGCACCAGGTCGGTAGATTGTCGCAGCAATCTGGCGCACACGTTCAAAATGGTGAGCTGGTACAACGCAGTGGCTCCCACTACACCACGTGTCTGAGCCAGAGCAATGTTTAGGCTCCAACTGGCGCCGGTCTGGTCCACTAAAATGGTAATTACCCGGCCACCTGCGCGGACCGCACTTGGGGTGGGCGGTCTGCTCGGCGGCCTGGACGAAGAAGAGCGATACCACGTGGCCATCCTGAATGGGATGGTGTTCTCTCTTGATGTGCAACCAACAAGGGAGGACCGGTGGGATCGCGCCGCGATTGTACGTGGATTCTGGGCTTGTCGGGGTTTCGGGTCGTGACGATGGACGAGGCGGAAGACAGCCGGCTGACGATTCGGATTGAACGTCGCGGCGTGCGCCGGTGACACCTGTAGTGGCTGTGGTCGACGCGCGGGTCGCGTGCGATCGAGCCGAGAGCGGACGTGGGACGACCTGCCGTGGGCGTCGCATCATGTCACGCTCATCTATCCGCAGTGCCGCCTCGTGTGTCGGGCCTGCGGGATTCGCACCGAGCGCATCGAGTTCGCCGACGCCAAAGCGCGCGTCACTCGACGCTTGCGACAGCAGATCGGCGTGGACTGTCAATCGATGCCGACCAGTCACGCAGCCGTCCGGCATGGCGTCAGCTGGGGCAAAGCGCGTCGCGCAGAGAAAGCCTTCCTGGCGGAGTGGGATCGCACGCGCGTGAAGCGCCAGCCGCGGCATATCGGCCTCGATGAGATCCAACGCGGCAAAGGCCAACGCTTCTGGACGGTCCTGTCCGATGTCGTGCACGGCGAGGTGATCGGCCTGCGCCAGGACCGGAGCGAGGCCACGGCCACGGCGTTGCTGACGGAGGACCTGACCGCTCGGCAACGCGGGGCGATCACCGCCGTGTGCACCGACATGCATCGGCCGTATCTCAATGCGGTGGGCACGGTGCTATCGAAGGCCGAGATCGTCTTCGACAAATTCCACGTGCTGCAGCACGCCAGCGCCGCGCTCGACGACGTGCGCCGCCAAGAATTCTTTCGGGCGGGCGCGGTCATGCGCGAGCACGGTCGCGGGAAACGCTGGCTGTTGCTGCGACGCTGGAAGACCGTCCACGGGTCGAAGCGCCGAGAACTCCAAACCTTGTTCGCCGCGAATCGCCGCCGCTGAAATTGAAGTGGACCACCGCCCACCCGATTCGATCGGCACGTCATCGATATCATACTGAGCAATATTGTCGTTTATGCTCCGCGATTTCTGTCGCGCGCGCTAGAATCCTCCGCGCGACGCGCGCGGCTCGCGCAAAACTTTCCAACACCGCAGGAGTAAGACGATATGGGTTTCCGGATCCCTTCGTGGGCCACGGGTGTGGTGTACTTTCTCGCAGCCTCAGCGGCACACGCGGCAACAATTGCCGTTCCGTCGGGCGGGGACCTTCAGGCCGCATTGAACGCGGCGCAGCCGGGCGATGTCATTACGCTCGAGCCCGACGCCACGTACACCGGCAACTTCATCTTGCCGAACAAAGCATTGCCGGACAACGGCGACACGCCGGAGTACATCACCATCCGGTCGGCCGCGCCCGACGATGTGTTTCCGCCCTTTGGCGTGCGCATGACGCCCGCGTACGCAGCGCATCTCCCGAAGATCAAATCGCCGAATGCCCTGTGGGCGCTGCAGACAGCGACCAGCGCGCACCATTACAAGCTGATGTTCCTGGAGTTCCAGGCCAATGTGGGCGGCGCCAACGACATCATCACTCTCGGCGCCAACGATTCGACGCAGACCGAGCTGACGCAAGTGCCGTACGCCTTCATCCTGGATCGACTGTACGTCCACGGCGACCCCGAGTTCGGACAGAAGCGCGGCATCGCGCTGCACAGCCGCGACACCACGATCATCAACTCGTGGGTGTCCGACTGCAAGGCCATCGGCCAGGAGTCGCAGGCCATCGGCGGCTTCAACGGCCCGGGCCACTATGTGATCGAGAACAATTATCTCGAGGCCGCGACGCAGAGCTTTCTGCTCGGTGGCGCCGACCCGCCGATTAAAGATCTGGTCACCACGGACGTCGTCTTCCGCTACAACTATCTCAGCAAGCAGCTCGCGTGGCGCAATCCGATCCTCGCGGCGCCGGCGAACGTCGCCGCGGCCGCGACGCCGGCCGCCGGCGCACTGCCCGCCGGCACCTATTACTACAAAGTGGTCGCACGCAAGCTCAGTTACCGGAACAACATTGCGGCGTCGGTCGCATCGGCTGAAGTGACGGCGACACTCGGCGCTGACGGCGCTGTGACCATCTCATGGACGCCCGTGGCGACTGCGCAGGAGTACCTGGTGTACGGCCGCACGTCGAACAGCCAGGCGATGTTCTGGACGACGCCGGACCCGTTCTTCACGGATACCGGCGCGGCAGCCGCGGCCGGCAAGCCGGGGAGCGGCACCAAGTGGATGGTGAAGAACAGCTTCGAGCTGAAAAACGCCCAGGACGTGCTCGTCGAGGGCAACGTGTTCGAGCATGTGTGGGTGGCGGATCAGCCCGGCTATCCCATCCTGTTCACGCCGCGCAATCAGAACGGCACGGCGCCCTGGGTGGTCGTCCAACGCGTCATGTTCCGGCACAATATCGTCCGCCATACCTCCGGCGGCGTGAACATTCTCGGCACCGACAACCTTGCGCCGAGCCAGCGCACGAGAGACATCACCATTGTCGACAATGTGTTCGACGATCTGACCGCGAGCATCTGGGGCTCGAGCCGGGTATTTCTGATTGGCGACGGCGCTGACAACGTGACGATCGATCACAACACGGTCATCAGCACTCAACCCGCGATCTACTACCTCTACGGGCGGCTGGCCGGTATTACCACGCCGATCACGAATCTCACGATCACGAACAACCTGTCGGCGCACAACTCGTTCGGGTTCTTCGGCGATCGCTTCTCGTCGGGATTAGGCGCGTTCAATGCCTACATGCTGCCGAACGGGATCTTCTGCCGAAACGTTCTGGCGGGAGGGAATGCCAAGGTCTATCTGGGCTTGCCGTGCAGCAGTTTTGACAATTACCTTCCGACCGTCGCCAACTGGCAGCTCGAGTTCGAGGGCTTCGCAGCGGGCAATTATCACCTGCGGTCGAACAGCACGTACAAGAACGCGGGCGTGCTGGTCGAGAATCATCAAGTGATCGGCCCGGAGGGGAAGGACCTTGGAGCTGAGGTAGACGTCGTCCTTGCCGAAACCACGCTCGCGCTCTCCGGCGACATCAGGCTGCGGCCCGGGATGCCGCCGGTCCATATTGGACCGCCGACCGTGCCAAAGGGCATGTTCAACGTTCCGTACGAGCAACGCGTGACGTGCAGCGGTGGTCTGGCGGGATGCGCGATTCAAGTGCTGGACAGCTCGTTGCCGGACGGCCTCGCGTTCGATGCGGCGTCGGGCCTGATCACCGGAACGCCGGCAGCGCCCACCGTCGGCCTGCTGATCCTTCGTGCCTACGATACGGCGTGGGATTTCAACGAGGCGACGATCACCCTGGAGATCATGGTGGATCCCCCGCCGTACGCGATCAGCATTCCGGAAATACCGGCGGGAAAGGTCGGAGAGCCGTTTCATCTCGCACCGAGCGTGAGTGGAGCGCTCGGAACCGTCGCGTGGAGCGTCGCGTCCGGCAATCTGCCGGACGGGCTCAGCCTCGACCCCCTTTCGGGTGAAATCGCCGGCACGCCGACGATGTGGGGAACCAAGACCGCCGTGATCCAGGCGAAGGATTCGGATCGCTGGGGGCTCAATCGCGTCGTCTTGGACACGGTGACGATCACTGTCGCTCCCCTTCCGATCCGGATCGTCACTTCGGCGCTCCCCGCGGGCGTTCTCGGTTCGCATTATGACGCGGCACTGAGCGCCACGGGGGGCACCGGCTTGCAGACCTGGTCGCTCATCGGCGGTCTCTTGCCGCCTGGCCTCGTGCTCGGCACCACCGGATCGGTGACCGGCGATCCGCAGAGCATCGGACGGTTCACTTTTACCGTTCAGGTGAAAGACGATTGGCCGGGCTACACAGATTCCGGGACGGCGACCCTCGTCATTGCTCCGCTGCCGATCGCAATCACGACCGCAACGCTGCCGTCAGGAGATGCTCCGAGGCCGTATCGGGCGGTACTGGAGTTCGCCGGCGGCACCGGCCAGACCACGTGGAGTCTCGTCGAGGGTCAGCTGCCGAAAGGCCTCGAGTTGTCGCCAGACGGCATCATCAGCGGCAAACCCAAGGCCGTGGGCGCGTTCTCATTCACCGTGCAGGCAAGCGACGTGGGGTGGGACGGGAACGTGGCCAGGCGCACGTTCAGTCTAACGATCCGCGAACGTGAAGTAGTGCTCTACGCGTCGGATGCCAACATGGTCAAGGGCACCTGGTCGATCGTGCCGGATGCAACGGCCGCCGGCGGTTCACGCATGTGGAATCCCAACAAGAGCGCAGGGAAGATTGACCAACCGTTGGCGAACCCGGCGAATTACTTCGAGATTCCGTTTCAGGCGGAAGCGGGCGTCGCCTATCACCTGTGGCTGCGCGGCAAGGCCGACAGGAACAAGCGCGTGAACGATGCCGTGATGGTGCAGTTCTCAGGCAGCGTCGATGAGGCCGGCACACCGAATTATCGTATCGGCACGACCTCGGCGACCGACGTGAACCTGGCGGACTGCAACGGCTGCCACCTATCGGGCTGGGGCTGGCAGGACAACGGCTGGGGCGTGAACGTAATGGGTCCGAACATCCATTTCGAGCAGTCAGGGGCGCAGACCATTCGCGTGCAGGTGAAAGAGGACGGCTTCTCGATCGATCAGATCGTGCTGAGCGCGGAGCAGTTTCTCACTGTCGCGCCTGGCGCGCTGAAGAACGACACGACGCTCGTTCTGCGCGACGGCTCACGATGCACCATGAGGCTCGGGACGGAGCCGGACGCAAGAAGCGACGGATTCGACCCGTCGCGATTTGCCCTGTGCCCGTAACGCCGGCCGCGTCGGCCGACTCGGCGCGCGCAGGTTAATCAGATCCAGCGCTCCTCCCTCACGTGAGGACGGCGAGCATCGACGACTTCAATCGTCGACAGGATGCTGCGGGCGGCCGGATCGTGCTCGTCACGCTGGCACCCGAAGTCGACGGCGCCGTGGGGCTCATCGAACATCTCGTCGCATCCGGCGTGCGAGTCGCGATCGGGCATACCGCGGCGGCGCCGGGACAGATCGCGGAGGCGATCGCCGCCGGCGCGACGCTCGCGACCCATCTCGGGAACGGCTGTGCGCAGATGCAGCCGCGACATCCGAATGTGATCTGGGAGCTGCTCGCCGCCGACGCGGTCTTCGCCAGCCTGATCGTCGATGGACATCATCTTCCGCCGGCAACGGTGAAAGCGATGGTGCGTGCGAAAGGCGAACGCCGTACGATTCTCGTCACCGATGCGGTTGCCGCCGCCGGATGCGCGCCGGGAACCTACACGATTGGCGGCGTCAGATCTGAGCTCTCGGCGGACGGCCGCGTCTCGCTGCCGGGAACGCCGTATCTGGCGGGCTCGGCCCTGACGATGGATCGCGCGATCGCGAATACGGTGCGGTTCACGGGACTGCCGATCGACGAAGTGATGAAGATGGCGTCGGCGTCGACGATCCCTGCAGACTACCTTGGGCTCGCGACTGGCGGCACGGTGACCGCAGACTGGGATCCGGACACGGCAGCGTTGCACGTTCGGCGTGTCATGGAGTGAGGATGGACATCACCGCGCTCGACTGGGCCGTCCTCATTGGGTATCTCGTCATCGTCACGGCGATCGGCCTCATCGTCGGCTTTCGCGTGCGCCACAGCGGCGAGTACTTTCTCGGTGGGCGGCGATTCGGTCCGTGGTTGATGATCGCCCAGAGCTTTGGCGTCGGCACGCACGCGGAGATGCCCGTGGCGCTGGCCGGGGCGGTCTACAGCGCCGGCGCCTCCGCCATCTGGTTCCAGTGGAAAAACCTGTTCATCACGCCCTTCTACTGGATCATGGCGCCGGTCTTCCGCCGGATCCGCCGGACGACGATGGCGGAGTTCACCGAAGACCGCTACGGGCCGTGGATGGGCGCGATCTACATCGTGTTTGCGCTCTGCTTCTTCGTCATCAACACCAGCAGCATGTTGAAAGGCGCCGGCAAGGTGATCAGCCAGGCGACCGGCGGTACCGTCGGCGTCGACGAGATCGTCGTCGCCATGACGGTGATGTTCATGCTCTACAGCTTCGTGGGCGGACTGATCGCCGCCGCCTGGACCGATCTCTTTCAGGGCGTGCTCATCATCGTCCTCTCGTTCATGCTCGTTCCGCTCGGCTGGAACGTGGTCGGCGGGCTCGATGGGATGAAGGCATCGCTGGAGCCGTTCCGCTTCTCGCTCGCGACGCCCTCGGGGATCGGACCGTGGGTGATCATCATGTTGACCGTCAACGGTCTCGTCGGCATCATGGCGCAGCCGCAGCAGCTCGCGGCGGTGGGAACGGGGCGCAACGAGCGCACGTGCCGGGTCGGCATGTTGTACGGCAACTTCGTCAAGCGCATCTGCACCGTGGGGTGGGCGCTCGTCGGCTTGATCGTGGGCGCGATGATTGCGCAGGGCCACGGCGACACGGCGATGCTCCAGGACCCGGAGAATGCGTTCGGCTTCGCCTGTCGACAGCTCCTGTTTCCGGGAGCCCTCGGGTTGCTGATCGCGTCGGTGCTGGCCGCGAACATGTCGACGTGCTCTGCCTTCCTGGTCGACAGCGGCGCGCTGTTCACCGAAGGACTCTATCGACGACGGCTGGTGCCGAACCGGCCGGACCATCATTACTTATGGGTCGGGCGGATCAGCGGCCTGGCCGTGACCATGATTGGTGTCGTGTATGCGCTCTTCCTGGTCGAGCGCGTGCTGTATACGTTCCTGCTGACCGAAACGTTGGCCACGTTTGTCGGCGTCAGCGTCGTTGGCGGCGTTGTCTGGCGGCGCGCGAACCGGTGGGGAGCCCTCGCGAGCCTGCTCGGGGCGCTGACGACGAACTTCGCGCTTTACCGTCTCACGGGCCAGCGGCTCGATTACTGGGACCCCAACGTGTTTCTCGCGGCCCTCCTCGTCGGGATTGCTTCGCTGGTGATCGTCAGTCTGGCGACCGCCCCCGAGCCGGCCAACGCGATGGCGTCGTTGTTCGGTCGGCTGGAGACGTCAAGTGATGACGATGTCCAACGTCCGCTGCTCCTGGTCCACCTGCTGCACCCGCGGCGCGCCGGTGGGCTGGCAGCCTTTCGCGCGGATCTCAGCGGGTTCGCGGCCGCATGGCTCATAGTGATCGTCCTCGTCGGCGCAACTGCGATATTCCTGGCGATGTGACTTGCGCTCGTCGAACCGCGATCGCAGCAGGACGGCTGCGTGCCTCTGAGTCTCGGCTGAAGAGCCTGTGAAAAAACTTGGTTATGGTCGAGCTGTATCGTCTCTACGATTGCGAGCGGCGTATTCGTTCGTGATATATCTTCGCGACACGCTCATACATCCGCGAGGTACCCTGATGCGCCGACTGTGGCCGCTTGCCGCGTTTACGCTCGTGCTGTCGCTGGGCGCGGCGTCAGTTTCCTCGCGGCCGCAGCCTCCCGCGGCGCGGACGCACCGCTACCGTACGCTCGAGGATCGCTTCGTCGTCCGCCATCCCAAGTCGCTCGAGGAATGGCAGACGCGCGCGGCGTGGCTCCGCGAGCATATCCTCGCATCGGCCGGCCTGGTCCCGATGCCGGAGCGCACACCGCTGAAGCCCGTCGTGTTCGACGAGCGGACGCACGACGACTACACGGTCTCGAAGGTGTACTTCGAAAGCCTTCCCGGGTTCCTGGTCACGGGGAATCTCTACAAGCCTCTCGGCAGCGGGCCGTTCCCCGCCATCGTGTCGGCCCATGGCCATTGGAACTACGGGCGGCTCGAGAACAGCGCGGTTGCGTCGGTCCCCGGTCGTGCGATCAACCTCGCACGCCAGGGCTTCGTCGTCTTCACCTACGACATGATCGGGTACAACGACAGCCGGTGGTACCCGCACACTCCCAGTCACACGTATCACGATCGTGAGTTCGGCGGCAGGCGTGAGAACCTGTGGGGACTGAACCTCGCGGGCCTGCAACTGTGGAACAGCATCCGTTCGGTCGATTTTCTCGAGACGCTCCCGATGGTCGCGCGCGATCGCATCGGCGCGACGGGCGCTTCCGGTGGCGGCACGCAGACCTTCCTGCTCGCGGCGGTCGACGCACGCATCGCGGCGTCCGCGCCGGTGAACATGATCTCGCTGCACATGCAGGGTGGCTGCCTGTGCGAGAACCTCCCCGGCCTCCGGCTCGACACCGACAACGTCGAGATCTCGGCGCTGTTCGCGCCGCGCCCGCTCCTGATGGTCTCGGCCACCGGTGATTGGACCAACGAGACGCTGGAGCTCGAATACCCGGAAATGCAGCGGTTCTACGATCTCTTCGGCGCGAGGGACCGCGTGCACGCCGTGCGCGTGAACGCCGATCACAATTACAACCGCGAGAGCCGTGAAGCGGTGTACGCGTGGATGGCCCGCTGGCTCAAGGGCGCGCGGGCGGACGTCAAGGTGACGGAGCAGGAGTTCCGTGTCGACCCACTGCCGGAGCTGATGGTGTTCGCGAACCGGCCGCGTCCGGATGGCGTGGTGAGTGTCGCCGAGTTGACGGAGAACTGGATTTCGGCAGCCAGGCGCCAGCTCGCCGGCGCGGACGCGCAGGCGGCGCGCCGCGCGCTGCTGCACGCGTTGGGCTTCGAGCGGCAGCAGACGGCCGCGGCGCGGACCTCGTCCAAGCCTGTGATCGTGCTGGCGACCGAGGACGCCGAGGTCGAGAAGGCGGTGGCACGCGCGGGGCTCGCCGTGCATCGCGTCAGCTTCACGTCGTTCGACGCGGACGCGGCGGCGGCCATTTCGATGTTCGACACCTATAACCGCACCGCGGCGAGCCAGCGGGTCGCCGATCTGGTGACCGCGCTGTCCGACCAGCCGAACGCGATTCTCGTGGCCGACGGCGATGCGGCCCTCGCCGGTCTGCTGGCCGCGGCCGTCGTGCCGGTGACCCGCGCCATTCTCGACGTGGGGCGCTTCGACCTCTCGAACGATGAGGCGTTTCTCGATCGCCTCTACATTCCCGGCCTTCGCCGCGCGGGCGATTTGCGGACCGCAGCGGCCATGGCGAAGGGCAGTTTCCTCGTCCACAACGCGGGCGACCGGTTCGCCATCGAGGGCCTCGTCACGCAGGCCGCGAAGCTGACGCCGGAACAGATTCTTCAGCTGCTGAAAAAACGCGACGGGTCATAGGGAGCCGGTTCATGCGCGAAAAGTCGATCACGCGTCGCGAGTTCGTGAAGCAGGCCGGACAGATCGCCGCCGCCACGCCGCTCTTCGCCCTCGGCGCCGCGGCGGCGCCGGCGGCTCCCGTCCGGCGCCGGTATGCGGTCGTCGGGACCGGAGAGCGCGCCTGCTTCATGTGGGGCGGCGATCTCGTGAAACGCTACGGCGATGTCGTCGAGTTCGCGGGGTTGTGCGACATCAATCCGAAGCGCGTCGGCGCGGCCAAGGCGATCATGGGCGTCGACTGCCCCACGTTCACGAGCTTCGACGAGATGTGCGACCGCGTCAAGCCTGACGTGGTCATCGTCACGACCGTCGACGCCTTCCACAGCGGCTACATCGTGAACGCGCTCGATCGCGGCATCGACGTGATTACCGAAAAGCCCATGGTGATCGACGAGACGCAGTGCCAGTCGGTGCTGGACGCGGAAAAGCGGAACCATCGCAAGATCGTCGTGACGTTCAACCTGCGCTATCCGCCGAAGCACCAGAAGATCAAGGAGCTGCTGCTCAGCGGCGAGATCGGCCGCGTGATTTCGGTCGATTTCAACTGGTATCTCGACGTCTCTCACGGCGCCGACTACTTCCGGCGCTGGCACCGCCTCAAGTCGCGCAGCGGCAGCCTCTGGGTCCACAAGGCGACGCACCACTTCGACCTCATCAACTGGTGGCTCGGCGCCGACCCGGTGTCGGTCGTCGCCGACGGCAGACTGGGCTGCTACGGCCGGAACGGGGCGTTCCGCTCGACGCATTGCCGCGCCTGTCCCCACACGTCACAGTGCCGCTTCTTCTACGACATGACGCCCGACACGACGCGAATGAAGCTGTATGCGGGCTGCGAGGACACCGACGGCTACCATCGCGACGGGTGTGTCTTCCGGGAAGACGTGGACATCTACGACACGATGACGGCGCTGGTGAAATACTCCAACGACGTCACGATGACGTACTCGCTCAATGCCTTCATGCCCTTTGAAGGCTATCGCGTGGCGTTCAACGGCGAGCGTGGACGCCTCGAGGTGCGCGACTACCAGGCGCAGCCCTGGGCGGTTCAGGACGAGGCGGACATCCACCTGACCACGTCCTTCGGCCAGCGGCGCATCATCGACGTGCCGAAGGCCCAAGGCGAGCATGGCGGCGGCGACGATCGGCTGCGCGATCTGATGTTCGGCACCATCGAGGTGCCCGAGTACATGCGCATCCCCGACTCGCGCGCCGGCGCCATGTCATGCCTGGTGGGCATCGCCGCGCGGAAGAGCATCGAAGAAAAGCGTCCGATCCGGATCGGCGACTTGGTACGCCTCTGAGCCTGCTCGTTAGAACACGATAGTGAAGGCGACCTACGATCCTGCGAATCTCTTCCGCGTGAATCAGAAGATCGAGCCATGATCACGGCTCATCGATACGTCGTTTGGCCTTGAAGCCGACTCTCAGAGGGCGTATGTTGCCCACACACAAGAGAGAGTAACGAGCCGGAGGCACGACGCTCCTGCACTTCGCTGGCGGCCACGCAGAAACACCGAGGGCGGCGTGTGTGAACGCGCGGGCAAGGTTGCTGGCGAGAGCAGGTGATGCTGGATCCGACGTCGTGACGGCGTTCGTCTGATCCACAACTGACTGTAAATCAGCTCCGCGTGCTCAGGGAACTCGCCTTCGACAACTGAAAGCGTTCCAGAGGATTCACATGCGGTTTTGGATATCCGTGTGGCTATCGGCGATCTGCGTCTGCGTCCTTGCCGCATCCCCGGCGCGAGCCGCAACAATCGTCGTCCCGGCCGGCGGCGATTTCCAGGCCGCGCTCAATCAAGCGCAGCCTGGTGACGTGATTACGCTCGAACCGAATGCCACCTACATCGGCAACTTCGTGCTGCCGAACAAGGGCACGGTTAACGACTACATCACGATCCGATCGGCCGCGCCCGCCACGGTGTTGCCGCCGGCCGGCGTGCGCATCACGCGCGCCTACGCGGCGCGCCTCCCGAAGATCAGGTCGCCGAATGTCCTGGCCGCGCTGCAGACGGCCGCCGGTGCGAACCATTACAAGCTGATGTTGCTGGAGTTCCAGGCCAACGAGAGTGGCGCTGGCGACATCATCTCCATCGGCGCCGGCGATTCGACTCAGACGCAGCTCTCACAAGTGCCGTACGGCTTCATTCTCGATCGCCTGTACGTCCACGGCGACCCCGAGCTCGGACAGAAGCGCGGCATCGCGCTGCACAGCCGCGACACCACCGTCATGAACTCGTGGGTGTCCGACTGCAAGGCCATCAACCAGGAGTCGCAGGCCATCAGCGGCTTCAACGGCCCGGGCAACTACCTGATCGAGAACAATTTTCTGGAGGCCGCGACGCAGAACTTTCTGCTCGGCGGCTCCGATCCGCCGATTCCGAACCTGGTCACGACGCACGTCGTCTTCCGCTCCAACCATCTCAGCAAGCAGCTCGCGTGGCGCGACCCGATCGTCGCGGCGCCGACGAACGTCACCGCGGCCGCGACACCGTCGGCCGGTGCACTACCCGCCGGCACATACTTCTACCAGGTGGCCGCACGCAAGCTCAGTAACCAGGATCGCACCGCGACGTCGGTCGCGTCGGCTGTAGGGACGGCGACCCTCGTCGCCGACGGGGCCGTGACCATCTCGTGGACGCCCGTGGCGGGCTCGCAGGAGTACGTGGTGTACGGCCGCACGTCGAATGGCCCGACCATGTTCTGGACGACGCCGAACCCGTTCTTCACGGATACCGGCGCAGCAGGCGCGGCCGGCAAGCCGGGGACCGCCACCAAGTGGCAGGTGAAGAACATCTTCGAGCTCAAAAACGCTCAGGACGTCCTGGTCGAAGGCAACGTATTCGAGAACCTCTGGATGGCCGATCAGCCCGGCTACCCGATTGTTCTCACGCCGCGCAACCAGGGCGGCACTGCGCCATGGGTGGTCGTGCAGCACGTCACGTTCCGGCACAATATCGTCCGCCACACGGCCGGCGGCGTGAACATCCTGGGCACGGACAACGTCGCAACCAGCCTGCGCACCAACGACATCGTCGTGCGGAACAACCTCTTCGACGACCTCACCAGCGCCACCTGGGGATCCGGCGGGAAGGTGTTTCAGGTCGGTGACGGTCCCGAGGCCGTGACGATCGATCACAACACCGTGTTCACGACCGATTCGACGATCGTCGCCTTCTACGGAGCGCCGACGATGACATTCGTGTACGCGAACAACATGTCGCCGCACAGCTTGTACGGGATTAACGGGTCGAACTCTTCGCCGGGACTGCCGGCGATCGTGACGTATGCGCCCGACGGCTACGTCTGCGCGAACATTCTCGCCGGCGGCGTCGCATCGAAGTATCCCGCTTGCGACTATTTCCCGACGGTGGTCGAATGGCTCGCCGGCTTCGTCGACCATGCCGGTGGCGACTATCGTCTGCTGCCGGGGTTCGCGAGCAAGTACCCGTCGACCGACGGCCTCGATCTCGGTGCCGACATCGCCACGCTCACCGCGATGACCGGCATCGCGTTACGCGGCGGCAACCCGGTGGCGACAGTAAAGATGCCGGCATTCTGTTCGATCCATCGAGCGCGACGTTGTTCGGTACGCCGACGGCCGTAGAGACCGGATCCGTCACCGTGCACGCCGACGATCCGAACGATCCGACCAATGCCGCAGATAAAACGTTCAGCCTTGAAATCCGATTGCCGGCATCGACCCCTGGCCGCGACCGGGTTCTCTACGCGGCTGACGCCACGGTGATCAAAGGCACCTGGTCGCTCGTGGACGATTCGACCGCCGCCGGCGGCCGCCGCATCGCGAATCCCAACGCGTCGGCGGCGAAGGTTCCGGCGGCGCTCGCGTCGCCGGCGAACTACTTCGAGCTGACCTTCCGGGCAGACGCCGGCATCCCGTATCACCTGTGGATGCGCGGCAAGGCCGAAAACAACTACTGGGGCAACGATTCGGTCTACGTGCAGTTCTCCGGGTCGGTGGACGTGACTGGCGCGCCGATCCATCGGATCGGTTCAGCGATGAGCACGACGCTCTCTATCGAGGAGGCCAGCAACGCCGGCCTCTCAGGGTGGGGATGGGCGGACGACGCCTACGGCGGGTTTGCGGGCCCGATCTACTTCGAGACGACCGGAACGCAGACGATCCGCGTGCAGGTGCGCGAAGACGGCCTGTCGATCGACCAGATCGTGCTCGGCGGCGCGACATACCTGGCCGCCGCGCCAGGCGCGGCCAGAAACGACACGACGATTCTCGAACGAACAGGCGGAACATCCCGGACTGTGGTGCTCTACACGGCGGACGCGGCGGTGAAGGGCACCTGGTCGCTGGTCGCCGATCCGACGGCTGCGGGCGGCCATCTCGTGGCGAATCCGGATGCGGGAGCGGCGAAGCTCGCGGCGCCGCTGGCTTCGCCGCAGAACTACTTCGAGTTGAAGTTCGCGGCTGAAGCCGGCGTCGGCTACCACCTCTGGATGCGCGGGAAGGCTGCCAGAAACTTGTGGAGCAACGACTCGGTCTACGTGCAGTTCTCGGGCTCCGTGGACGTCAGTGGCCTTCCCACCAACCGGATCGGATCGACGGCCGCTGCGCCCGTCAGCATCGAGGAAGCGACTGGCGCCGGCCTTTCGGAGTGGGGCTGGGCGGACAACTCGTACGGCGGCCTCGCCGCTCCGATCTACTTCGCGTCGACCGGCACGCAGACCATTCGCGTGCAGGTGCGGGAAGACGGCGTGTCACTCGATCAGATCGTGCTCAGCGCCGACCGGTACCTGACCGTCTCGCCGGGCGCGTCGAAGAACGACTCGACAATTGTGATGCGCTGACCAGTACCGCGCCATCCGCTCGCTCGACCGGCGAGATCAGGCGTTCGTGCGGGCTATGGACACGTCGAGCGATGGCGATGGCGCTCAATCTCGTAGCAGTACTACGGTCTGGTTCGCCGCGCGTTTCCGCCATCGGTGCGAACATGGCCGACGCGGACATCCACAACGTGACCGCGTTTCTGGTGACAGTGAAATGACGATGATCAGGACGAAGAGTGTGTTTCTTTTTGCAGCCTTTGCGGGCGCTGCGTTCCTCGTGATGGGGGCGCTCGTCGTCGGGCAAGCGTCCACGGGCCTCAATCCGGCGGATCTCCTGAAGCCGCTCGCCGACTCGTGGCCGTCGTACTCCGGCGACTACACGGGCCGTCGCTTCAGCGCCCTGACGCAAGTCAACCAGTCGAACGTGAGGCAGCTGTCGCTCGCGTTTGCGGCGAAACTGTCCAACGGCCCTGACGGCGGACGAGCCGGTCCCGGCGGACCGCCGCCGACCATTATCGGCGGCGAGGGCACCGGCGACGTCGGCGGCGGCGGCGCGACGACGGTCAAGGGCGCGATCCTGTCGGTGAACGGCGTGCTCTACGTGACGACGCCCGACAACGTCTGGGCGGTCGACGCGCGCGACGGCAGCGAGATCTGGCATTACTTCTGGAAGACAAGGGGGGGCACGCACATCGGGAACCGCGGCGTCGCGATGTGGGGGAACTATCTGTACTTCGTCACACCCGACGATTACTTCGTGTCGCTCGACGCGCGGACGGGCAGAGAGCGGTGGCACAAGGAGGCGGTACCCTTCAGCCAGCAGTACTTCATGACGTCGGCGCCGATGACGGTCGGCAATCACATCATCGTCGGCACGGGGAACGATCTCGACGCGCCGGGGTTCCTGATGTCGTTCGATCCGGAAACGGGCGCGGACCAGTGGCGCTTCTCCACCGTGCCGATGAACCCCGGCGACGCGGGGCTGGAGACGTGGAAGGACCTCGACGCGGCCCGGCACGGGGGCGGCCACCCGTGGCTGCCCGGCGTCTACGACCCCGAGTCCCATCTCTACATTTTCGGCACCGGTAATCCGACGCCCGCCTACATGTCGAAACCGCGGGGCGAAGGGCTGGACAATCTCTTCACCTGCGCGATCGTGGCGGTGAACGTCGATACCGGCAAGATGGTGTGGTACTACCAGACCTCGCCTCACGACACGCACGACTGGGATTCCGCGCAGACGCCGGTGCTCGTGGACGGCGGCTTCCGCGGCGGCGGGCCGCGGAAGATGGTGCTGACGGCGAGCCGCAACGGCTACTACTTCACGCTCGACCGACGGACTGGCGAGCACCTGGTGACCAGCACATTTTCCGACACCGTGAACTGGGCAAAGTCGCTGAACGCGAAAGGGCAGCCGGTGCGCGATCCCGCCAAGGATCATCACGTCGGCGGCTCGCTCGTCTCGTCCGCGAACGGCGGCGCGACGAACTGGCCGCCGACCGCCTACAACCCGGATACCGGCCTGCTGTACGTGCCGACCGAGGAGACCTACGCCATGTATTACCTCACCGAAACCGATCCGCGCGGGGCGATGGGCCTCGGTGGAAAGGACGAAGTCACCGTCGCGGCGATGGGCCACTACATCAGCGCCATCGACTATCAGACGGGCGCGACCGTCTGGAAGCACAAGTTCCGTACGCCGGGGACCCGCGGCGGCGCGCCGGGGTTGCTGACGACCGCCGGCAAGCTGCTGTTCGGCGGCGATCTGTCCGGGAATTTCATTGCGTTCGACCCGGCGAACGGCAAGCCGCTCTGGCATACGCGGATCGGCGAGGTGACCAACGCGCCGGAGACCTACATGGTCGACGGGCGCCAGCAGATTCTCGTGGCGGCCGGCGACACGCTGTATTCGTTCGCGCTGTACCAATAAGGATGTCTTCACAGGCTTTTGTCACCGAGCGAGGGCTGATGATCACAAGACGCGAATTCGGAACAATCACTCTTGCCGCCGTGGCGTTGCCGCGATTCCTCGAGGCGCCGATCGATTCGAAAGTCGCCGGGGTGCGGCTCGGAGCGCAGACCTACAGCTTCCGCGATATGCCGCGGCCGGCCGGCGCGTCCGACGCCGTGGACGTGGTCATCAAGGCGCTGACCGACAGCGGCCTCAGTGAGTGCGAACTGCTCGGGGAGCATCTCGAGCCGCAGTTCGCGGCGGGCCGCGGCCAGCGTGGGGCGCCGCCGTCGCCCGAGGCGGTGAAGGCGCGCGAGGATCTCCGCACGTGGCGGCTCGAGACCCCGCTCGATCACTTCAGGAACGTCCGCAGGAAGTTCGACGCCGCCGGCATCACGATTCACGCCTACTGTTACAACATGAACTCGAGCTTCACCGACGCCGAGCTCGACCGCGGGTTCGAAATCGCTCGGGCGCTCGGCACCGATGTCGTGACGGCGTCGACGACGCTAGACGTCGCGAGGCGCCTGGCACCGATCGCGGACAAGCACAACATCACCGTCGGGATGCACGGCCACTCGAACGTCAGCGACCCGAACGAGCTCGCCACCCCCGACAGCTTCGCCGCCGTGATGACGGAAGAAGAACCAGGGCGACAACCTGCCGTGGGGCCGGGGCGACACGCCGATTCGCGAGGTGCTGCAGCTGCTGAAGCGCGAGCGGTGGCCGATTCCGGCCGACATCGAGTACGAGTATCGCGGGCGGGGCACGCCGGTCGAGGAAGTGGCGAAGTGCTTCGCCTACGCGAAGCAGGCGCTCGCGTGAGCACAACACGTGGCTCGACATCAACGCGTTTCAACTCCGATCGGGACCTTCGGCAACAGCCCGGTCGGCGTCGCCCGCGCGCCGGTGACACGAACGTGAACCTCATGCTCTCAAAGTTGATTGCGCCCATACCTCGGCGCATGATGTGGCCATGAAAAAAGCCGCCGGGTCCGAACCCTCACACCTCAGCAGGAGGGCGGCGCTCAAGGCCATCGGCGCCGGCATCGGCACGGTGGCGGCGCTGCCGTGGCTGTCCGACCAAGGGATGCTCGCGTTCGTTCGCATCCAGGAGACGAATGCCGCGCCGCAGCTCAAGGTGCTCTCGCCGACGCAGTTCGCGACCCTCGAGGTTCTCGTGGACGCGATCATTCCGACCGACGACCGGTCTCCTGGCGCGAAGCAGGCGCGCGTGGTCGATTACATCGACCTGTTGTTGAGCGAAAGCGACCGTCAGCTGACGCTGGAATGGTTCGGCGGCCTCGCGGCGCTCGACGCCGAAGCCATGTCGCGCTTCCGTACGCCGTTCAGCCGGCTCGGCGCCGGTCAGGTCGACGCGATCCTCCAGACCATCAGCCGCAACGAGCGCGCGCCACAGACGCCGCTCGAGACGTTCTTCGTGATGGCCAAGCAGGCCACCGTCTACGCCTACTACACGTCGAACATCGGCATTCACCAGGAGTTGCGCTACAAGGGCAATGTGTTCATCAAAGAGTTCGTCGGGTGCCAGACCGTCGACGGCAAGGACTGTCAGTACTGCGGGCAAAAACATCTGCCATGAGATCTCGGATTTCATGTTTCAGACTTCAGATTCAGATTCAATCTGAAATTCAATCTGCAATCTGAAATAGCAATCTGCAATCTCAGAGAGGCCGCCCGATGCAAGCCGACCCCACTCTCGACGTCAACCTGACACGCGCGCTCGAGGAGTCGCAGCGGCTCGCCGCCTCGATTACGCCCGGCAGCGATCGCTGGGACGTCATCGTCGTTGGCAGCGGAGCGGCGGGCGGCATGGCGGGGTTTCAGCTTGCGATGGCCGGTGTCAAGGTGCTGCTGCTCGAAGCCGGCCGGATGATCGACGTCCGCACCGAGTACAAGACGATGGAGTGGCCCTACGCGTCGATGCGGCGGCACCGGCTGCCGCCCGGCGAGCGCCCGATCGCCGTCGCCGAGTATAGCTTTCTGGATCGCCCGTACGGCTCCAATCCGGCGCTCGCGAAACACCAGAAGGTGATGTCGTACGCAGCGAACCGGTTCACCCGCAACTGGGTGGTGGACGAGCGCCAGAACCCGACCACGGGCACGCCGTACTCGTGGGTGCGCGCGCGCGTCCTCGGCGGCAAAACGAACTTCTGGGGGCGTGGCGCGCTGCGCTACGGGCCGCTCCAGTTCAACGCCGCGAGCCGCGACGGCTTCGACGTCGACTGGCCGATCTCGTACGATGACGTGAAGCCGTACTACGACAAGGTCGACACATTGCTCGGATGTTCCGGGACCACCGAAGGGCTGATGCAGGTGCCCGATGGCGTGTTCCAGCGGCCGTCGAAGCTCAATTGCGTCGAGGTGGCGTTCAAACGCGCGATCGCGCCCATGGGGCGCCACTACATTCCAGGCCGCGCCGGCGTCACCACCGACGGCGTCCTGAACAACAAGTACCGGGCGCGCTGCGCCGGGCGCGGCCGGTGCGGGCGCGGCTGCGACATCCAGGCGGCGTTCCACTCGCCGGCGTCGCTGATCTATCCGGCGCGCGACAGCGGCCACATGACGGTACGGCCGTACTCGATCGTCTCCGAAGTGCTCGTCGGCGAGCCGTCGAACCGCGCGAGCGGCGTGCGCGTCATCGACGCCAACACGCGCGAGGTGATGGACTTCAAGGCGCCGGTCGTGATCCTCGGCGCAGGCGCGCTCGATACGACGCGCATTCTGCTCAACTCACGATCGAGCGCGCATCCGGCCGGCCTCGGCAATTCATCGGGCGTCCTCGGCTGCTACCTGAGCGAGCACATCATGGGCATTCAGGGCAGCGGCTACATCCCGGCGCGGATCGGGACCGAATCAACCCTCGACGATGGGCGCGCGGTGCGCGGTATCGCCGTACATCCCGCGGTTTCGCAACATCACCGACAAGCATCCGGACTTCATCCGCGGCTACCATTTCCAGGGCGGCGGCGGCTGCTACGAGTACCCGGACGTGGCGGAGGAGCTTACCGGTTACGGGAAGGCGTTCAAGTCGAACGTGCGGAAATACTATCCCGCCTACATCGGCTTCGGCGGCTTTGGCGAGGTGCTGCCGCGCAAGGAGAACCGCGTCACGCTCGATCCGTTGGTGAAGGACGCGTGGGGCATCCCGGTCCTGCGGTTCGACTACATATTCCGCGACAACGAGCTGAAGATGGCCAAGGACATGGCCGACTCAATCGAAGAGATGCTGATCGCCGCGCACGCGGAGGACATCAAGATCAAGCGCGAGCCGCTGCCGCCCGGCTGGTCGATCCACGAGATCGGCACCGCGCGCATGGGCGACGATCCGCGGGCGTCGGTCACCGATCGCTTCTGCCGCCTGCACGACGCCAAGAACGTGTACATCGCCGATGCGGCGCCGTTCGTCTGCGGCGGCACGCAGAACACGACCTGGTCCATTCTGGCGATGGCGTGGCGCACGATGGACTATCTGAAAGATCGTCTACGCGCTGGTGACGTGTGATGGATCGCCGCGCATTTCTCCAGTCGCTCTCGACCCTCCCGCTGTGGAACGGGCTCAACAGAAGCATCGCCAGAGGACGGTCTTCAGACCGTCCCGCCGCAGCGGAGCGCAGCCGACGAGTCGCGGACGGCCTTCAGACCGTCCCGTCGGCAGCCGCGCGCAAAGCCGTCCTGATTTCGATGCTGCCGAAGGATCTCCCCTACGCGGCGCGGTTCAAGGCGGCGCGGGACGACGGCTTCGACGCGATCGAAATGCAGACGATCGCGCGCGGAGACGAGGCGGCGGAAATCCGCGACGCCGCCACCAAGGCCGGGCTGCGGATTCACTCCGTGATGAACGCCGACCACTGGCGATTCCCGCTGTCGAGCAGCGACCGTACTGCCGTGAGCAGCAGCGTGGCCGGCATGGAAACCTCGCTGCGCAACGCGGCGCTGTGGGGCGCCGACACGGTGCTGCTCGTCCCCGCCGTCGTCGACGCCACCACCTCGTACCGCGACGCGTGGACGAGGTCGCAGCAGGTCATTCGAGAGCGGCTGCTGCCGCTGGCGAAAGAGCTGAAGGTGATCGTCGCCGTCGAGGAGGTGTGGAACAAGTTTCTGCTGAGCCCGCTCGAGTTCGTCCGTTACGTCGACGAGCTCGACTCGCCATGGCTGAAGGCATATTTCGACGTCGGCAACGTCGTCTTCTCCGGCTACCCGCAGGACTGGATTCGATCGCTGGGGACCCGCATCGCGAAGGTGCACCTCAAGGATTTTCACCTCGATCGGATCAACGGCCGCTTCGCCTGGACCAACATCGGCGAGGGCGACATCGACTGGCTCGACGTGCGCCGCGCGTTCGACGAGGTCGGGTATCGCGGTTATTTCACGACGGAAGTCGAGGGTGGAGATGCCGCGTACTTGAAGAACCTGGCAGGCCGAGTCGACCGGTTCCTGGCGGGACAGCAGCCCGTCTAACCACCAAAGACACGAAAGGCTGTCAGGTCCATCAGGACATACCCGACGACGTGTGGCGCGTGTCCGAGGAACTTGTCAGGGCCGGATACGATAAATACCTGCTATGAAACGTTCCACCGTCTTCCTCGGCGAGATGACCAATCGTGAAGTCGAAGCGTTCCTCGAGTCGCATCACACGGTCATCGTTCCCACCGGCGCGACCGAGCAGCACGGCCCGCACGGACCGCTGGCCACCGACGTCCTCATCCCGCAGGAAGTCGCGCGCCGTGTCGCGCCGCAGATTGGCGCCGTGGTGGCGCCGCCGATCAGCTACGCCCTGTCCTATCCCCACGTCGGCTTCACCGGGCTCGTGCACATCCGGATTCCGACGTTCATGGCGCTCATCGCCGATCTCTGCGCGTCATTCGCGGCGTCAGGGTTCCGGCGGATCATCTTCCTGAACGGCCACTACGACAACACGTACGCGATCGCATACGCCTGCGCCGACGCCGCCGACCGGATGCCGAAGGGCGTCCAGGCGTTTCCCATCAACTACTGGGACGGGCTCACCGCGGACGAGGTCGCCGAGTTCTCGGGCCTGAAGAACGGCCTGCATGCGAACGCCGCGGAGACGTCGGCCGTTCTCGCGATCGACCGCGACCTGGTCGATCTCGAGCACGCGAACGCGGAGTTTCCTCCGTTCCCCGAGTTCA